>CAZVDA010000157.1:0-5701 GCA_964625365.1 uncultured Thiopseudomonas sp.
AGGGTTTGATGCAGCAAATTGCTGACTCAATGGCTACCCACACCAAGGGGCAGGGATATCGTCCGACAAAGGAGCAAATGGATGAGATCGCTGGTCTTTGAGGGCAATACCTGGGAAGCCTACGAAGCCATGCGCGAAAAAGACAAACTGCTGCATAAATCTCTGCGCAAGCTGCTCAAGGAAATGCTGCGGGCGGATGATCCAGGAGTCGGCACCGGCAAGCCTGAACCGTTGAAACACAATTTGTCCGGCCTGTGGTCAAGACGAATCTCGCAAAAGGATCGCCTGATTTACCGTTTTGACGATAGCGCTATCTATATCTTTGCCATTGGCGGGCATTACGAAGGGCAGTAGTCAGGTCGAAGATGAAGTCGCAGAAAAATTATTAGAGCGTTTTGTTCTCTATTAACGATTGCCAAACCTGCGCACTGGAGATCGGCTGCCCCGGCAGCTCGCCCCACAGCATGCCAACGGGAACGGCAAAGCAGCCTGGTACTTGCAGCTTGATGCAGTGGCGGCCGGTATAAATCAGCATGCCACCACGAAAACCAGCACCTGCCTGCTCGGCAAGTCTGTTCAGTCCAGCGGCATCCTTGGGCTGGATGCTGGCGGAGCGTTTGACTTCAACGCCCCAGACTTCAGAACCGCGCTCAATCACCAGATTAACTTCCACCTGATCCTTGTCGCGATAATGGTAAAAACGCAGCTCGGAATCCAGCCATCCGGCCTGTGCGATAAGTTGTTCAACCACATGACTTTCCAGTAACGCACCAAAACGCTCTGCATCGGTTAACCATTGTTCAGGCGTTAAGTGCGCCAATGCAGCAGCCAGCCCGGTATCAACCAGATGTAACTTCGGACTTTTAATCAGACGTTTAGCATGATTACGGTGCCATGCGGGTAGCTGGTGCACCAAAAACAAACGCTCCAGAATGCCGAGATACCTGCTGACAGTAGCGCGTTCCAGTGACAACTCTTTACTCAAGCTGCTGACGTTAATCAGGCAAGCTGTTCTGCATGCCAGCAGTTCGATCAGGCGTAACATGCCGTTTTCATCATTGATTGCCGCAATATCCTGCACGTCCCGCTGCACAATGGCGTTCAGATACTGGCGATACCATTGCCGCGCCCGGTGCGGCGCTCGTTGATTGGGTTCAGGATAGCCGCCCTGGCATAACACCTCGGCCACAGGAGCAAGCGGTACCGAATCAGGCACCATCTGCGGAGCAAGCTTTCCGGTTATCAGTTGTTCGAGCAGGGTTGTGTTGCTGAGGCGCTTTTCCTGTTCGGTCAGCGGATGCAGGTAAATAACTTCCATACGTCCGGCCAGTGAGTCCTGAATTTGCGGCAGCAATAGCAAGTTGGCAGAGCCGGTAAGCAAAAAACGTCCTGGTTTGCGGTCGCGATCAATTACCGACTTGATTGCCAGCAACAGTTCCGGCGCTCGTTGTACTTCATCCAGAATCACCCGCTCAGGCAAGCTTTCGACAAAGCCAATCGCATCCTGACGCGCAGCTTGCAACAGGGTTGAATCATCCAGGCTAAGGTAGGTGCGATCTGAGTCAATGCGTTGAGCCAGCGTGGACTTGCCTACCTGGCGCGGGCCAAGCAAACAAACAACAGGTGTGTCAGCAAGCGCCTCTTGCACTCTGCTGCGCATCAATCGGGGTAGGTATGGGTATGTCATGCAATGGTCTTTTGCTGCCGTCCAATTGCTTAATAATGTAGCGTCCAATTGCTCAATAGACAAGCGTCCAATTGCTTAGTCATGTGCCGTCCAATTGCGCAATATATGTTTTTGTAACAAAGGTAAACCAATGGCTGGCAAGGCTTTGGCTGCAAAAAATGTTCAGGCGATGATGGCTGCCGGATGGTGTGGGCTTTTAAGTATGGCCAAGCTCGCTCAGGAGTCGCTGCACAGCTGGATTGGGCAGGTGGTGGCTAACGATCCGTACGTCCAGTGCTGCAGCGGCGAACTTCACTAATGCCTTGCGCAGGCTATCCATAATCCAGTCACTACGGTTACCAAAGGCTCCGCCACCGAGCAGGGTCAGGTAAAGCGTGTTACTACCGCCCGCCTGCAGTTGCTGCATGGCAACAAAGAAGGTGGCTTCGTAGGCTGCATCCAAAATGAGCCGGGCAAAGGGCTCCCATAGTTCGGATGAGTGGGCTGAGTAAGCCACCGGCAAAGCACTGCAGTAAATTTGATTGACCCTGTGCGTGCAGCCGGGCAGGCAAACCTGGGTGTCCGCCTGTAAGCCGATACGTAGCTGACCGCCAAGGTTGTCACGCTCTTGAGGACTGGCTTGCGCCAACCATTGGTTGATGTGCTCCAGTCCGGTGATGCTGGCCAGGGCGTAGCCGTTGCGCATTTCCCATAGCTGTCCCTGGTTGCCCAATGCTTGGCCTAGCTCATGCAGCGCATCAAACTGCAGCTCGGCGCTTTGCCCGGCCTGGCCGCCCAGCGGCATAAAGTAGTTGCGCCAGATGGTGCCGGCACCACAGGCGATGGCACAGGCCGGTCCTTGGGTGGCGTCGTGGCTGTACAGGCCGACTCCTTGTTCCGGCGTGACACGGGGCGACACCATTTCTAGCAAGTTGAATTGCGACGCCACCTGAAACAGTGCGCCCGCATTGGCCGGGTCGGTATGCAGGGCAGTGACATCGGCAACCTGTTCGCTTACGCGCAGGCGTTGAGATGAGCCGTACTGGTTTAATGCCGGCTCAAGTGCAGTGCGTAACTCACTCAGGCTGGGCGCGGAAAACTGGCCGCAATACCAGCTCTGGCCATTGGCCTGTGAATACAGTATGCCGTCGACGAGCTCCAGCTGGCTGCGTACCTGGTCGGGGCTATGTTCGGGGATTCCGGTTAATTGGCTAAACCAGTTCATGGACGATTCGCTATAGCTTGGTGGGTGGCTGCGACTGTGTGGGTTGGCAATTTCAGCATCAGCACCGGCGGGTCAATTGGCGAGCTGGTAAAGCCATAGTATTCGTAAAATTGTCTGGCGTTGTCGTTGAGGGCGTGTACCAGCAATGCGCGGATACCGGCATTTTCTGCAACATGCAGTGCGCGTTTTACGGCATCCTGCAACAGTGAGCTGCCGAGCTTGTGCCCTTGTGCTTGTTGGTCAACGGCGAGCCTGCCGAGCACCAAAACTGGCACGGGATCTGGCATGTTGCGGCGAACATTGCCTGTGGCCAGGCTATGGGAAACTGCTCCGGCAGCCAGCGCGTAATATCCACGCACGACTTTGTTTTCATCGCACACCACAAAAACACGACTAGCCCCGCTGACTTGATTAGCCAGGGCGCGCTTTTTTAGCCAGTCGTCCAGTACGTTTTCACCGCAGGAAAAATTGGCAAAGTCATGCGGGCTGCCGAGAGGCTCCGGAGCGCAAATTTTCATGCAGTTTGCCAAGGCGTTTGTATGGCCAACAGGCGTTCCAGTCCTTCGTTGGCCGTTGGCGCGGCATCAAGCAGCTGCATAAATTGCTGATGTTTTTCTTCATTTAGCTGGAAATGCACCTGATCCAGAATAACCGACTGGGCACGCTCGCAAGAGGCTTCCAGCATAAAGTCAGAGCGATTCTTGCCCAATAAGCTGGCAGCCTGGTCGATTAAGTTCCTCTGTTCGGGCAGGGCACGCAGGTTGATGGCAGCAGCTCGCATAAAACACCTCTGTCTATACATTCGATATACGGTAATTCTAGTTTATGTGTAGCTGTTGTCAATACGAAGTGGGGCGGCGCTATTTGCGAGGAATCAATACATCGAATTAGGCGAGTCATCCGGGTTCACCTCTCCATAGACTTCATCCGGATCAATGCCGTGGGTCAGCAGTACTTCCTTGACGGCGGTGATGTGATTCAGCACGCGCTGGAAGTTGTCGCCGTATTCGTAACGGGTCACTTCAATGGCGTTGGGCATATAGCTGAAAGCGATTTTCAGGGCGTTGAGGGTGATGGCGTCAACCGGGCTGGTCATGGCGGGCTTCCTGTAAAAAGAACAGACCTTAGCAGGGCACGCTTGCGGCCGGCAAGGTGGACGCCATCGGGGCTGGAGTGGCTACGTTTTCTACAGGGGGCGGGCAAAAGCTGTGCAAATGGCGTAATATTTGGCCTATTGCATGCAAGGCGCAGACTCTTGTACCGGGCGCCTGCCGGACTGCCGCAAAAGGGAAAATTCTTGTCAAATTACCGTGTTGCCCTGAATGGTTATGGCCGCATTGGCCGCTGTGTGTTGCGGGCGCTGTATGAGCGTGGCTACGACACCGGCTTTAATATTGTGGCCATCAATGACATTGCCGATCAGGCCAGCATTGAATACCTGACCCGCTTTGACTCCACCCATGGCCGTTTTCCGGGCGATGTGCGGGTTGAGGGTGACTGTCTGCATCTCAATGGCGATTGCGTCAGGGTATTGCGCCACGAGACGCCGGAGCAGGTGGACTGGGCAGCGCTGGATATTGACCTGCTGATTGAGTGCTCGGGTATCTATACCAGCCGAGAACAGGCTGGCCGCTTTCTGGATGCGGGTGTGCCGCGCGTTCTGTTTTCCCAGCCGATGAATACCGCCGCCGATGCGGATGCGACCGTGGTCTACGGCGTTAATCATCAGAAGTTGACCGGCAGCGAACGCATCATTTCCAACGCTTCCTGTACCACCAACTGCGGTGTGCCAATTCTTAAGTTGCTGGATGAAACCTTTGGCATCGAGCAGGTGCTGATTACCACCATCCATTCGGCCATGAACGATCAGCCGGTGATTGATGCTTATCACCATGAAGACCTGCGCCGTACCCGTTCGGCGTTTCAATCGGTAATTCCGGTCTCGACCGGTTTGGCACGCGGCATCGAGCGCCTGTTGCCGCAACTGACCGGCAAGGTACAAGCTAAGGCCATCCGGGTGCCGACGGTGAATGTCTCCTGCCTGGACATCACGGTGCAATGCAGGCGGCCGGCTACAACAGCTGATATCAACCTGCTATTTTCCGACGCAGCTCAATACGGACCACTTAAAGGTTTGCTAAACTACACTGAATTTCCCCACGCCAGCTGCGACTTTAATCATGACCCGCATTCGGCGATTATCGATGGTAGCCAGACCCGTATGTGCGGTGCGCATATGCTCAATCTGGTGGCCTGGTTTGACAATGAATGGGGCTTTGCCAACCGCATGCTGGATGTGGCAGAGCACTTTTTGAACATCTCCATGACCACAGCAAGGAACAACCCATGACCGTTTTGAAAATGACTGATCTGGATCTGGCTGGCAAACGTGTACTGATCCGTGAGGACCTTAACGTGCCGGTAAAAGACGGCAAAGTGACCAGTGATGCGCGAATTGTTGCGTCCCTGCCGACCATCCGGTTGGCGCTGGAAAAAGGCGCGGCTGTGCTGGTGTGCTCACACCTTGGCCGTCCGGAAGAAGGCGTGTTCAGCGAAGAAAACAGTCTAGCGCCAGTTGCTGCCTACCTGAGTGAGGCGCTGGGTCGTGAAGTACCGCTGGTGCGTGACTATCTGGATGGCGTAGAAATTCAGCCTGGCGAGGTAAAACTGCTGGAAAACGTGCGCTTTAACGCTGGTGAAAAGAAAAACACTGACGAGCTGTCGAAAAAATACGCAGCGCTCTGTGATGTGTACGTCATGGATGCCTTCGGTACCGCCCACCGTGCGCAAGCCTCCACCCATGGCGCTGG
>CAZVDA010000158.1:0-5597 GCA_964625365.1 uncultured Thiopseudomonas sp.
AGCGGCGGTTCTTGATGGTGACATAGCCACGATCCTGAATGGTCGAGATGATGGCGGCATAGGTGGACGGACGACCAATGCCCTGCTTCTCCAGTTCCTTGACCAGGCTGGCCTCGCTGTAGCGCGCCGGCGGCTTGGTGAAGTGCTGTGACGGGTCGAGCTTGACCAGATTCAGTGCCTCGCCTTCTTTGAGGTCGGGCAGCACTTCGTCTTCGGCATTTTTACCTTGTGGCGGCAATACCTTGGTGTAGCCGTCAAACTTGAGGATGCGGCCACGGGCACGCAACTGGAACTCGCCGGCCTGAACGGTCAGGCTGGTGGACAGGTATTGCGCCGGCGGCATCTGGCACGCCACAAACTGACGCCAGATCAGCTCGTACAGGCGCTCGGCATCACGCTCCATGCCTTTGAGCATGCCGGGACGCAAGTTGACATCAGACGGGCGAATCGCTTCGTGCGCTTCCTGTGCGCCCTCTTTGCTGCTGTATACATTGGGTTTTTCCGGCAAATACTGGTCGCCGTATTCTTCGCCAATAAAGCCGCGCACCATGTCAATGGCATCGCTGGACAGGTTGGTCGAGTCGGTACGCATGTAGGTTATGTAGCCGGCCTCGTACAGGCGCTGCGCCATCATCATGGTTTTTTTCACGCCAAAGCCAAGGCGGGTACTGGCCGCCTGCTGCAACGTGGAGGTAATAAAAGGTGCTGACGGACGGCTGCTGGTTGGCTTGTCTTCGCGCTTGAGTACGCTGTAGGCGGCATTTTTCAGTAGAGCCAGAGCTTCATCGGTTTGCTGCTGGTTAACCGGACGGAAGGTGTTATCGCCCCAGCGGCTGACTTCAAAGCGTGCGCCCTGCTGTTTGCCGTTCACCAGATCGGCATGTACCTGCCAAAATTCTTCGGGAACAAAAGCGCGGATTTCTTTTTCGCGCTCCACCACCAGCTTGACCGCCACCGACTGCACCCGTCCGGCAGACAGGCCACGGGCAATCTTTTTCCACAGCAGCGGCGACACCATAAAGCCGACCACGCGGTCGAGGAAACGGCGTGCCTGTTGGGCGTTGACCTGATCCATGCTCAACTCGCCCGGCTCGGCAAAGGCGTTCTGAATGGCCTTTTTGGTGATTTCGTTAAATACCACGCGCTTGAAACGGCTGTCATCGCCGCCGATGGATTCGCGCAGGTGCCAGGCAATGGCTTCTCCTTCGCGGTCCAAGTCCGTTGCCAGATAGATTTCGTCGGCATCTTTGGCGAGCTGTTTTAGCTCGGCGACGACTTTTTCCTTGCCAGGCAGAATTTCGTAACGGGCTTGCCAGTCGTTTTCCGGGTCCACGCCCATGCGGCCAACCAGTTGACGGCGGGCTTTTTCCTGCGGGCTGAGGGTTTCATCACTTTTACCCTTGCGGGCGGTAGCGGTGCCGCCACCTGAAGGCAGATCCCGAATGTGGCCCACACTGGATTTGACCACAAACTGGCTGCCCAGATATTTGTTGATGGTTTTGGCCTTAGCCGGTGATTCCACGATGACCAGCGATTTACCCATGTCAGAAACAGTCCTGGCTTGAAAGCAGAAATTTAATGCGCACACACGGCAAGCGGCAGCGCGGCAACGTATCAATCAATAAAACAGAGAGGCTATATATAGTGCGATTCAGCCCTGGTCAAGCCTGTCGCCTGGCTGGGCCTGCCTTTACACCTTAAAGGACAGTCGCCGCTTTTGTCCAATCCGGCGCAGTTGCCACCCCTGGTCGCATCCGGTTTACCCCAACAAAAACAGAACCACAATCAGGCCGACATGCAAATTATGACTCGATTTAATTTATTGATCACAAAATGATTCCATTCACCACAGACTGCTTATAGACTGACCCGGCAGGAAATACCTGACACCCAACAACAACAAAAATCCGGGCGTCCTGTCTGACGGGCATGTCTTGCGCATGAAGACTGCTCCGGTCGGCTGTCTGTACGACAGGCGACAGGCTCCCGCAGGAGAACATCCATGTACCGATTAGCAACCGTCTGTCTGGCGGCCAGCCTTGCCTGGAACGCCCACGCCAAAGTTGATCCCGGCCAGGCTGCCAGCCTTGGGCGCGAACTGACACCACTGGGTGCCGAGCGGGCAGGAACCGCCGACGGCCTCATTCCGGACTGGCGCGGCGGCATCACGGAGCCTCCGGCGAACTACCGGCCCGGCATGCACCACCCCGACCCCTTTGCCGCAGACCGCCCGCGCCTGGTCATTACCCCGGACAACCTGCGCGAGCATCAGGCACTGCTGCCGGACGGCCTGCAGCAACTGCTGCGCAACAACCGCGACTATTTCATCCAGGTATTTCCCACCCGTCGCTCCGCTGCCGTGCCCCAGCGAATCTATGACGCTACCCGCATCAATGCCGAAACGACCGAACTGATCTCGCGGGGCAACGGCGTGCAGGGTGCCACCACCGGCATCCCCTTTCCCCTGCCCCAGTCGGGACTGGAAGTCATCTGGAACCACATCATGCGCTACCGTGGCGACCAGGTGCGCACCTGGACCCAGCATGCCGCCGTCCTGCAGGGTGGCAAGTACAGCCTGCTCAAGCGCGAGCGCGACATCCTGTTTGTGTATGGCCAGCCCGAGCTGTCTGAAAAAAAGCTCGACAATACATTGCTGTATTACAAGTACCGGGTGGTATCGCCCTCCAGCCTGGCCGGTACGGCCCTGCTGGTACAGGAAACGCTCGACCAGATTCTGACCATGCGCAAGGCCTGGCGTTACGACCGTGGTGAACGCCGCGTACGCCGTCTGCCCAGCCTGGCCTACGATGCCCTGCAGCCGGATACCAGCGGCATGGCCACCGCCGATGTGGTGGATGCCTATAACGGTGCGCCTGACCGTTACGAGTGGACACTGGTGGGCAAGCAGCCCATGATCGTGCCCTACAACAGCTACGCCCTGCACCAGCAAGGCATCCCCTATGACCATATTTTGCAGGCCGATTTTGTCAACCCGCAGCTGCTGCGTTACGAATTGCACCGTGTCTGGATTGTCGAAGCCAGTCTGCGCAAGGGCTTCAATCACCCCTACCACAAACGCCGCTTTTATATCGACGAGGACAGCTGGCAGATTCTGGCGGTAGACCTGTACGACAAACAGGGCGAGCTGGTGGGCGTGCAGGAAAGCCACTCCATCAACTATTATGAACTGCCGGCTTTTTTCAGCACGCTGGAAACCATTTACGATTTCAAGCGCAAGCGGTATTTTGTCGACGGACTGGACAACAACGAACCCATGTACAAGTTTGATATCGAGTTGAGCCCCGGCGATTTCACCCCGAGTGCCCTGCGGCGCGACGGTAACTGACCCTCCCGTCCAGCCCTTTTTGCAGGGGCTGGACGCACGCCTCTGGCACATCATGAAATGGCATATCTTCTGCCGGGTTATCGACAACTTCGGCGACATTGGCGTCTGCTGGCGACTGGCCAGCCGGCTGCACCGGCGCTACGGACAACAGGTGCACCTCTGGCTGGATGACCTGGACGCCCTGCGGGCGCTCTGCCCCAAAACAGCCCATGCAAACCACCAGTGGCTGAACGGCATCCGTGTGCACCGCTGGCAACAGCCCTTTAAGCCCCTGCGCGAACTGCGGCATGCCGAAGTGGTGGTCGAGGCATTCGGCTGCGAGCTGCCTGATACCCTGCTACACCAGATGCGCCAAAGCCAGCCACAGCCGGTATGGATCAATCTGGAATACCTCAGCGCCGAACCCTGGGTAGACCAGCTACACGGCCTGCCCTCGCCGGTGCAAGGTATGCACAAGACATTCTTTTTCCCCGGTTTTACCGCCCGCACCGGCGGCCTGCTCGCGGATGAAACCCTATACGGGCTACCCGGTCAGCTACAGCAAACAGGCCCGCGCCGCCGTCTGTTCCGCCAGCTGGGCATTGATCCGGAGCTGGCTGGGCTGGCACTGCACATCAGCCTGTTCAGCTATGAAAACAGCCGCCTGCCGGAGCTGCTGGACAGCCTGTGCAGCAGCCCGCGCCCCGTACATCTGTGCGTTCCGCAAGGCCGCATCAGCCAGGCGGTAGCCGGCTGGCTGGGCCAGCCCCTGCAGGCCGGTTGCAGCGACCGGCGCGGCAGCCTGTATCTGTCCGCCGTGCCGTTTATGGCCCAGCCAGACTACGACCGCCTGCTGGCAAGCTGTCAGCTCAATTTTGTGCGCGGCGAAGAGTCGTTTGTACGGGCGCAGATGCTGGGGCTGCCGCTGGTCTGGCATATTTACCCGCAGGACGACCACGCCCACCACGACAAACTGGACGCCTTTCTGCAGCGCTACCTGCAGGACTGTCCCGTTGAACTAAAACAGCCGCTACGGGCGGCCTTTATGGCCTGGAACCGGCCTGACGCGCCACCCGCCGACTGGCTGGCGCTGCTGGATATGCTGCCCCGCTGGCGGGCTTGCGCCAGCGACTGGCACCGGCAGCTGCTGGCACACGGCGATCTGGCCGGCAACCTGCTAGAGCATGCCAGACAGCAGCGACTTGCCCGCCTCTGACACCCGCCGCATTATTTTTTACCGACCATCTGGTGCAAGCAAAAAAAGTGGGTTACCTTAGCGCACTTTTTTTATTTTACCCCTTCTGGATTGCTCCCTATGAAAACAGCACAAGAGTTTCGCACCGGCCACGTCATGGACATCAGTGGCCAGCCCTGGGTTGTACTGCGCGCCGAGTTCAACAAGTCCGGCCGCAACGCCTCGGTCATGAAAATGAAGCTGAAGAACCTGCTGACCGGCTCTATCCAGGAAAGCGTATTCAAGGCTGATGACAAGTTTGACGCCATCCAGCTGGAACGTCGCCAGGTAACCTACTCCTACTACGCCGATCCCCTGCACGTCTTTATGGACGAAGAATACAACCCGGTCGAAGTGGAAGCCGAAAACCTGGGCGATACCCTCAACTTCATTACCGATGGCATGACCGACGTCTGCGAAGCCACCTTCTATGACGGCAAGGCAATCAGCATCGAGCTGCCAACCACCATCGTGCGTACCGTTGCCTACACCGAGCCTGCCGCCCGTGGCGACACCTCCGGCAAGGTGATGAAAATCGCCAAGCTGGACAACGGCTACGAAGTCAGTGTTGCCGCCTTTATCGAAATCGGCGAAGCCATTGAAATCGATACCCGCACCGGCGAGTTCAAGGGCCGCGCCAAGTCCTGATGACTGGCGTTACCCATAAAAAAACCGGAGCCTGAAGCTCCGGTTTTTTTATGGCATGCAACATGGGTTTATGCAAAAGCCCCTCCCTTACGGGAAGGGCTGACCGTCAAACCCGCTCAAACACGGTGGTAATGCCCTGGCCCAGACCGATACACATGGTGGCCACACCCAGTGTGCCGCTGTTCTGCTTCATGACGTTGAGCAGGGTGCCGGAAATCCGCGCACCGGAGCAGCCAAACGGGTGACCCAGCGCAATGGCACCGCCATGCAGGTTGACCTTCTCGTTCATCTTGTCGAGCAGCTTGAGGTCTTTCAGCACCGGCAGAGACTGCGCGGCAAAGGCTTCGTTCAGCTCGACAAAGTCGATGTCGTCCATGGTCAGGCCGGCAC
>CAZVDA010000159.1:0-5553 GCA_964625365.1 uncultured Thiopseudomonas sp.
TGGGCGACAATGCTTTCAATACGCTGAAAGGCCGCATCGGTTGAGTTTTCCGGCTTGGCCAGCACGCAACTGGAGTTGAAAATGTTTAGCCCCTTGTTCTCCATCGCGCCCATATTGAAGTCATCAACGGCAACGATCATGAAAATATCCAGATCGTATTCACGGCCATAGACTTCCTCATCCCAGCGCATGGACTTTTTCAGGCTGTCCATGCCGTGCTGGCACTTGTCGATGTTCTGCGGCTCGACAAACATGCGCAGCGTCACTTCGCGCCCGCTCATGGTGGTGAAGCTGTCCTCGACACACCAGAGATCACCAGCCACCAACGCAAACAGATAGGCCGGTTTTTTGTGCGGGTCTTCCCAGCTCGCCCAGTGGCGCTCGCCCTCCTCGCCTTCGTCAATCTTGTTGCCGTTGGACAACAAAATCGGATACTGCTGCTTGTCGGCGCTGAGCGTAGTGGTAAAGCTGCTCATCACATCCGGGCGGTCAAGGTAATAGGTAATCTTGCGGAAACCCTCCGCCTCGCACTGGGTACAGAACATGCCACCAGAACGGTACAGCCCCTCCAGCTCGGTATTATTCTGCGGCTCGATACGCACCGTGGTATCCAGCGTAAAACTGTTTTTATCGGGTTGCAGACGCAGGCTTTCCTCATCCACCTGATACTCGCCTTCGCCCAGCACACGATCATCCAGCGCAATATGCTTAAGCTCCAGCTTGACCCCGTCCAGCACCAGCGGCGGCAAACTGTCGTCCAGTTGCGGATTACGCTCCAGCACCAGATGCGCATGCACCAAGGCATGGTCGTCAAACAGCTCAAAATGCAGATGGGTTTCGTGAATCAAATAATCCGGCGCGCGGTAATCGGCCAGACGGATGGTTTTAGGGGTATGGGTCATTTTCTCTTAACTCTAAACATAAAATTGTGCCTAAAATCCGGCTACTGGATGCGGCACTTATGCCTGGGTGCTGTCTTGAATGGCCTGCAAGATACGCTTGCGGTAGATAGTGCCTGCGATCCAGCCAATGATATTTACAAGAGCAAACATGCCGAGCATTTGCACATACAGCATCTTCTGGTCAGACCTCCAGCCCTCTATGTGACCGGGCATAACCTCGGGTGAAAAATACACGCTTAGCAATTGACTGAAAATAAAGCCCAACATAAGCAAGATAAAAATCAGCACCAGCCAGTTAACACGAAAAAAACCGACAAGCACCTGCTTACCGTTTTCTTGTATGAACTTCCCCTGAAACACCGGATTCCAAGAGTTTCTAAACATTTTTGGCGGCATGTGTTCAATCGTTACCTTGTCGCCTTCCAGCTTGTATTTCAGACGACTCCATTTGTCCTGCGACAATGTACCGGCCAGTTTTTGCCTGGCATCTGCCGTGACCGGAAACTCGAATTTTTTGCTTGTAAATGGCAGCATGTTTTACCTGTTGAAATAAAAAACACAATCCCTGTTGCCGGCTCAACCAACAACGCCTCACTTCAAACGGTGCATTTGGCCTGTTACATCAACAAACAACACAGCCCAAACAACCACCGCGACAGCAGCCCGGCAAAGCCGGGCCACCCCCTCCCAAACGCCAAGATGTTGCCGCAGGCCGGTCGGGGCCGGAGCAAAGCATCAGCAACAGGATCGAAACGTGTTTCGAGACTGGCAGCGTAGCTTTGCGCAGCGTCCCGACCGGCCTGCCAACACCAAAGGCAAACAACCTTATTGATGTAAAAAAGCCGTCCTGCTCACCCTGTCCGCCGGCACCAGCCGCTCCAGCGTAGCAATCAACACATCCATATCCTCAAAACCAGCCAGCTTGAAAATCTCGCCCGTACCCGCCTTGAGCACAATGGACTTGACCCGCCCAAACCGGGTTTGAAAACGAAGATTTTTCACCTGCAACAAATCCACCGGCACGACAACGCCATTGTAACTAACGGTTGCCTGATGCTTTTCCTCATTCAGCGTCAAAGAAGGATAAGCCGCCACCCCCTGCTGGATATGGCGAACCGTGGCAAAAATCGTCAGCGCCAAAATCGCCAGCCCGGCAAGCGGCAACATCAACCCCGACGCCGCCTCAACCCGCACCGCCTTGACCAGCAAAGCCCCACAGCACAGCAACAAAACCACGATCAACCCAATGGCCCAGCGCCGGTCTTTACGAACTTTTTGCTCAGAAACATAAAACTGCACTTTTATCTATTCCTTCTGTTTCTTGCCGCCAGAATACTTCCACAAAACACGCCATGGATCCTGCGATTTTGCTGCGCAAAACGCAGGGTGGCCGGGGCCATCAACAAACCAAACACAACTCAACCCAACCCAACCCAACCCAACCCAACCACCGCGACAGCAGCCCGGCACAGCCGGGCCACCCCCTCTCAAACGCCACGGTGTTGACGCAGGCCGGTCGGGACCGAAGCAAAGCTACGCTGCCAGTCTCGAAGCAAGCTTCGATCCTGTTGCTGATGCTTTGCTTCGGTCCCGACCGGCCTGCCACACCAAAAGGCAAAAAATCAAATCCCCCGCAAGGCCAGCTGATACCCCGTGTACTTGCGAATATTGATCACCCCCGTATCAAAAATCAGATACTGCCCCTTGATCCCCAGCAAAGTCCCCTCGGCCAGCGGCTCCTTGTCCAGATTGAAGCTCTTTACCTTCCTGGGATACTCCAGCACCGGATAACGAATCTCAGTCACTTCGGCATCGTCCAGCAACTGAATGGCCTGCAGGCCAAAACGCGCATGCAGAGCGTCCAGCTCGGCACTGCACAGTTCTACCAGCCGGTCGCGCAGGGCCGGCAAATCGGCAGCGTCCGGCTCGCCCTTGAGCATGGCCTGCCAACTGGTGCGGTCGGAGACATGGGCGCGCAGCGCATCTTCAACAAAACCGGACTGCTGGCGGGTTTTCACCCGGAAAATCGGCAGCGCCTGCGCAGCACCCTGATCCAGCCAGCGGGTGGGCAGCTGGGTGCCACGGGTGATGCCGACCTTGACCGAGCTGGAATTGGCCAGATACACAAAGTGGTCTACCATGCAGTTGGCTTCACCCCACTCCGGCTCGCGGCAGGTGCCGGCGTCAAAGTGGCATTTTTCCGGGCTCATGATGCAGCTGTCACACTGCGCCAGCTTGCCAAAGCAGGGCCAGCAATAGCCCTGGCCAAAGCTCTTTTTGGTCTTGCGCTGGCAATGGATGCAGTGGATTTCGCTGAGAAACTCCAGTTGCAGGGCTTGCCCGAGCAAATCGTTCAGCGGCAGCTCGTCCTCGCCCAGCCGCATCCGGTAACTGGCCGGTTGCTCCAGCTCGATGCGCATCTTGACCGCCGCGCCACGGGCCAGCTCGGCCATCAGTGGATGGTTCCCGCCGCCGGGGCAAACAGGCTGGTATCCACGCTGGCCTGATTACTCTTGGACGCGCACTGGTCGCCGCCCAGATAGCCGGTGCGCTGCTCTTCGGGCAGGTTTTTCTGCTCCCAGGCGATGATGGCCATCATGGTCAGCTCTTTTTGCTCGCGGCTCAGGCGGGTACCGTCCGGCCATTTGCCCAGCTCCAGCGCCTGGCGCAGGCTGGCATAGGTTTCGGGGTTGATGTCATCAATCATCTTGATAAATTCGGTCATAAAATACTCCGCAAAAAAACAAGTCAGGAAATACGCCGGCGACGCGCCAGCAATCCGGCCAGCAGGCCCGCCGCACAGCCAGTCACCAGTCCGCTGACGTGGGCAGCATTGGCGATCTGGCCAAAGCCCAGTGCACTCACCAGACCGGACAGGCACAGCAGCAGCCAGACCAGCATCATGCCGACCACGCCTTTGGTCAGGGCGTAGGCAGCCACCGGAGCGAGCCGCTGGCGAATCCAGCAAAAACCCAGCAACGCATAGAGCACGCCGGACAGACCACCAAAAAACGACGGTCCGGAAAACCAGAACTGGCTGAAATTAGAGCCCAGCGCGGACAACAGCACAAAGCCCAGCAGAAACAGGCTGCCCTGCTGCAGTTCGATGCGCCGGCCCAGCTCCCAGAACCACAGCGAGTTCATCGCCAGGTGTAGCCAGCCAAAATGGATCAGGATGGGGGTAAACAGCCGCCACCACTGACCAGCGGCCAGGCTGTCGGCCAGTGGCACAAACCAGGCCTGCTGCCCGTCAATCAGGATGGCGTTGAAGGTCAGCCAGGCCACCTGTTCCACCGACTCGCCTACGCCGGTCCAGAGCGCTACCAGTAGGGTCAGCACCAGTACCAGCGCGGTCAGCGGAAAGCGCCGGAGCTGTTGCTGCCAGCTACCGCCGACGGGACGGTCTGCCGGCGGTGCAGCCGCTACAAATTCCAGATTATCCGCCGGCAGGGTGCGGTAATGCTGGTACAGCTGCTGCACCTGCGCGGCGGTTTCGACATCGGCCACCCACACCTGCTGCACACCGCCGGCCTCGCTGATGCGGTGGCCAATGTGCTGTGCCTGCAGCAGGCGGGCAAAGCCCGACAGGTCTTCATTCAGGGGCGCACTCAGCGCCAGTTGCCAGCTCATGGCCGGTTCTCCACCCAGACAAAGTTTTCCGGCAGCAAACGCTGCTCGTCACCCAGCCGGTAGGCCACCAGCCGCCCGCCATTGACCGCGCTGTAATCCAGACAGGCCAGATTGGGGCGAATCAGCGCCGGTTCGCCTTCGCGCCAGTAGTGGCCAACAAACAACAACGGATCGCTGGCTTCATGCTGCACCAGCTGATTATAAAAACCGCGTGGCAGACGCTTGCCGGCAGCATCGGCAGGTATCGGATCGGGCTGGAACGCCAGCTCGGCATAGGTTTGCGGGGCCTGCTCTTCTTCCCAGAAACGGGCGCGGAATGTGCTGCGCAGCAGGCCGTCCTGACCGGTGACGCTCAGGCCATCCGGCAACGGCAGGTTGATACCGCGCAGCAAGCGGTTGAACACCTGATGGGCAAAGCTGCCTGGCTCGGCAGACGCCTGCACAAAGGCGCGGTCCACCGTGCCGCCGCCAAAGCGCTGCTGCACGCCCCCGATCAGCTCGCGGTCCCAGCAGGCATGCACCACCCGAAAACGTCCGGCATCCATAAACAACGGCAAACCGGCAAACCAGTCCAGATAGTCCTGCCACTCCTGCGGGTGGGCGGCAAACGCCTCGGCAGTCGCTTGCCACAGACCGGCATGGCGGCTGTTGTGATCACGCACAAACAACTGGCGGCTGCCCGCCACTGCCGGCGTATGCCAGGCCAGCGCGTAGTATTCGTGGTTGCCCATCACGCAATGGGCATGGCCGCGTTCCACCATGCCGCGCACGATGTCGAGGCTGGCACGAATTTGCGGGCCACGGTCAATGATGTCGCCCAGAAATACGGCCATCCGTTGCGGGTGCTGCCAGACGCCATTCAGCGGGCGGTAGCCCAGCAGCGCCAGCAGGCGCTCCAGCGCGTCAGCGCAACCATGCACATCACCGATGATGTCATAGCCGCGTTGCGGTTCGATCTGCATTAATTATTTCCCTGATCCAGCCGGCTTTTTTCCCAGCCCAGCTTGTTGCGGCACACTTC
>CAZVDA010000160.1:0-5517 GCA_964625365.1 uncultured Thiopseudomonas sp.
CCGGCAGGACGCGGGAAGAACGGCGCGCCAAAGCAGGTGGAGAAGGTGGACTTGATGCCGTCGCCGGAACCCATTTCGGTGGAGCCAACCAGTGCGGTGTAGCCGGACAGGAAGTGGTAGGCCGCCTGCTCGTTGTTCAGGATGGACACTGGAGGCAGTACGCCGGTCAGGTCACAGGTCAGGAAGATAATCGCATTTGGCTCGCCAGCGCGGTTTTCAGCGGTGACTTTCTCAACGTTGGCCAGCGGGTAGGCGGCACGGGTGTTCTGGGTTTTGCTGCCGTCGGCGTAGTCGGCTACGCGCTCGTCGTTCAGCACTACGTTTTCCAGTACGGAGCCGAACTTGATGGCTTTCCAGATGACCGGCTCGTTCTTCTCGGACAGGTCGATACACTTGGCGTAGCAACCACCTTCGATGTTGAATACGGTGCCTACGCCCCAGCCGTGCTCGTCGTCGCCGATCAGGTAGCGGCTTTCGTCGGCGGACAGGGTGGTTTTACCGGTGCCGGACAGGCCGAAGAACAGGGTGGTGTCGCCGTCTTCGCCTACGTTGGCAGCACAGTGCATTGGCAGCACGTCTTGCTCTGGCAGCAGGAAGTTCTGTACGGAGAACATGGATTTTTTCATTTCACCGGCGTACTGCATGCCGGCAATCAGCACTTTTTTGGCGGCAAAGTTGATCATCACGGTACCGTCGGAGTTGGTGCCGTCACGCTCGGGCACGCACTCGAAGTGTGGCGCGTTGATGATCTGCCACTCGGCCTTGCTGGACGGGTTATAGCTGTCGGGGGTGATGAACAGGCAGCGGCCGAACAGGTTGTGCCAGGCGGTGGTGGTAGTCATTTTGACGGGCAGGTAGTAGCGGGGATCGGAGCCTACATGCACGTGTGAAACAAAGCTGTCGCGCTCGGCCACATAGGCGGATACGCGCTCCCACAGGGCGTCGAATACGGTGGGTGCGATCGGGCGGTTAACCGCACCCCAGGAGATCTGGGCGTCGGTACCGGGCTCCTGGACGATGAAGCGGTCGGCAGGTGAGCGGCCGGTGCGGTGGCCGGTTTCTACCACCAGGGCGCCGGTGTTGGACAGCGTACCTTCGCCACGCTGAATGGCCAGTTCAATGAGTTCTGCAGCGCTGATGTCTGTGTAAACCTTGGTATTTGCTTGCGTCATGTCGATCCCCACGGCTCCGCCGTTTTTGCAGAAAATGTAGTGCCTGACTAAAAACACTACATGGTTGAAAAATGATCCGCGGATTATGCCAGACTTTTTTAATTAATGCACTGTGGATATGCCATCATTACTGTGATCCAGGCCAAATAACCGGCGAATATCTTCAGCTGCAAACTGATAGCGTTCGTTGCAGAACTGGCAGTCCATTTCGATGCGGCCGTTTTGCTCCTCAAGCAGTGCCAGCACGTCCTGTTCGCCCAGACTGAGCAGGGCTTTTTGCGAACGCTCGCGCGAGCAACTGCAGCCAAATTCTACGGCCTGTGCGTCAAACAGCCGCACCTCTTCTTCGTGGTAAAGGCGGTGCAATACGGTGGCGTTGTCCAGACCCAGCAACTCTTCTGCACTCAGGGTTTGCGCCAGGGTCGTCAGGTGCTGCCAGCTGGCAGCACGCGGCTCGCCCTGCGCTACCCGCTCTACCGGCAACTGCTGCAGCAGGAAGCCACGGGCGCGACGGCCGTCGGCATGCAGGATAAAGCGGCTTTCCAGCTGCTCGGAGCTGGCAAAATAACCGTTCAGGCAGTCGGCCAGGCTGTTGCCGTCCAGCGCCACCAGCCCCTGGTAGCGCTGGCCCCGGGCCGGATCGACAGTCATGGCCAGCACGCCGGCCGGCACCAGGTCCTGCAAGCCTGCATCATCGGCAATGCGCTGCGCGTCATAGTGGGCCAGGCCACGGATTTCACGCTCGCTGGAGCACTCCACCATCAATAGCGACAACGGACCTTCACCACGCACCTGCAGGGTCAGCAAGCCATCAAACTTGAGACTGCCCACCAGCAGCGCGGCGGCCGCCATCAGCTCGCCCAGCAGGGTGCGCACCGGCTGCGGGTAGTCATGCTTGGTCAGCACATGGGCGTAGCTTTGTTCAAGGGTGGCCAGCTCGCCGCGGGCATCGTGATTGTCGAAGATAAAACGCTGGGTAAAGTCGGTTTCGGTCATGGGATGCCTAAGGGTGGGAGGTTAAAGGTAGTCATCAGAAATTATCCCGCCACTGTTCCAGCTGGCGACGCTGTTTTTTGTCGGGGCGGCCATCGGTCTGGATGCCCAGTGCGCCGGCTTTACGCAGCTGTGCCTCTTCTTCGCGCTTGCGCAGGCTGTCTTCGGTTTCCCGGTACAGCTTTTGTGCTTCCGGGGCACCACGGCGCACTTCGCTAAGCGCCTCAACCACTACGGTGCGCAGGTCGTAGCCACAGCGGATTTGCAGTTCATCGCCCACCCGCAGGTCGCGGGCCGGCTTGCAGCGTTCGCCACGGCAATGCACCTTGCCGCCTTCGATGGCAGTTTTGGCCAGGCTACGGGTTTTAAAGAAGCGCGCCGCCCACAGCCATTTATCAATGCGTACCTTGTCTGTTTCCATTGCGTTTCCACCGCGCGGGAGTCTGAAACTTGATGAACTTGGGCCGGCCCTGCTGTTTTTCAAGGGGCAGCCAGACCTTGACCCGCAGGCCGCCGGTCGGCGGATGCTCCAGTTCAATGTGGCCCTCATGCAGGATTACAATGCGCTGGACAATGGCCAGGCCCAGCCCGGCGCCCTGTCCGCCGCGCGCCTGGTCACCACGGGTAAAGGGTTTGAAGATACCGGGCAGGTCGGCCTCGGCAATGCCCGGTCCGCTATCCTGCACACACAGCAGGGCATAACCGCGCCGGTCATGCTCGGCCAGCTCAAGACTGATCCGCACATCAGTGCCGCCATAACGAATGGCGTTCTCGACCAGGTTGGTCAGCATACGCTTGAACGACAGGCGGCGCAGGCGGATACAGGGAATGTACTGCAGGCCACCGGCAGTCACCTGCCCCTGCTGCACATAAGGCTGTACGACTTCACGCACCAGACCGGCCAGATCGCATAGCTCGCCTGCCTCGTCGCGGCCATCACGGATAAAGGCCAGAAACTGCTCAAGAATGGCGTCCATATCCTCAATGTCCTGCACCATGTCACGGGCCAGTTCGCTGTCGTCACCCAGCAGGGCCAGTGACAGGCGCATGCGGGTCAGCGGGGTACGCAGATCGTGGGAGATGCCGGCGAGCATCAGTTCACGCTCGCGGTTAGCCTGTTCAATATCGGCGGTCATCTGGTTGAAGGCGTGATACACCTCGGCCATTTCGCTGGCGGTGTCGTCGTTAACCGGCAGCCGCACGCTGTGTCCGGAACCAAACTGGCGGGCCACTACGACCAGCCGCTTGAGCGGTGCGCTGAACTGGCGCACAAACACCCAGGTGGCAGCGGTAGACAGCAGGCCGATGCCCAGAAACCAGCCAAACAGGTTCAGTAGCCGCTGGCCGCGCAGGGGGTGCGGATACAGCGGGATGCGCAGCCAGCCATCACCCAGCGAAGGTGCGCTGACATACAGCGAAGGCGGGGTTTCGGCGCTAATGCGCACCCGGGTGTCGCTACCCAGCTCGGCGCGCATCTGTTCGACAAAAATGTCGCTATACGGCCATTGCCGCTCGCCACGGGGTACATCTTTCTCCCGCACCTGGCGCAAACCGGCAGCCTCGGCAATCGACGCCTGCTCGCTGGCCGGTGCCGCCCAGTAGGCGCGCAGGGTCAGCGCGGCACCCAGGCTGTACTGGCGGTCCACCAGTACATCGTCATTGAGCAGCAGATAAATGAGGGTCAGCGCCTTGGAAAACAGCACCGCCAGCAGCACCATGCCCAGCAGGCGGCCAAAGAAGCTTTTTGGATACCAGATCACCGGTGTCAGGCTCCATCCGGTACAAATACATAGCCCACGCCCCACACGGTCTGGATATAGCGGGGTTTGGACGGGTCGGTTTCGATCATGCGCCGCAGGCGTGATACCTGCACGTCAATCGAGCGCTCCTGCGCATCCCACTCGCGGCCACGGGCCAGGCTCATCAGCTTGTCACGGCTCAGGGTTTCGCGGGCATGCTGCACCAGCGCCTTGAGTACGGCAAACTCGCCGCTGGTCAGCATGTGCAGCTCGTCGCCCTTGCGCAGTTCGCGGGTGGCCAGCGACAGGCTGTAGTCGCCAAACTGCACGTCCTGATCCTGAAGGCTGGGCGCTCCGGGGACAATCTGGGTCTGGCGGCGCAGCACGGCACGGATGCGTGCCAGCAACTCGCGCGGGTTAAAAGGCTTGGCCAGATAGTCGTCAGCGCCCTGCTCCAGTCCCGCAATCCGGCTGGCTTCATCACCCTTGGCGGTCAGCATGATAATGGGAATCTGGTTGCCGCCTGCGCGCAATCGCCTGCAGGCCGACAGGCCGTCTTCGCCAGGCAGCATCAGATCCAGCACGATCAGGCTGAACAGCTCGCGCGTCAGCATGCGTTCCATCTGTTCCACATTCTCCACGCCGCGCACACGGTAGCCCTGCTCGGTCAGAAACCGTTCCAGCAGGCTGCGCAGGCGTGGATCGTCATCTACCACCAGAAGTTTGTCGCCGTCGTTCATGCCCAGTCCTTGTTTCAACCCGTAGCCGCCGATTGTATCACCGGCCATGGTCCACAAAACGCCCGCACCGGCAGGGCTTTGTTAGCAAATCTTGCACGACCATTCCCAACGGCCTCGCTGGTACTGACGCCTGCCGGCCGGCTGGCCTATAATCGCCGGTTTTTACGCAAAGACACAGGTTTCTCATGCTCGATATCAATGCCAAAATCGCCGAAGAGCTGGGCGTAGTTACCCGCAACGTCGCCGCTGCCGTGGCTCTGCTGGACGAAGGTTCAACCGTGCCTTTTATCGCCCGTTACCGTAAAGAAGTCACCGGCAGTCTGGACGACACCCAGTTGCGTACGCTGGAAGAGCGTCTGCGCTACCTGCGCGAGCTGGAAGAACGCCGCGCCAGCATCCTGGCCAGCATAGAGGAACAGGGCAAGCTAACCGTCGAGCTGAAACACGATATTCTCACCGCCGACACCAAGGTACGGCTGGAAGACCTCTATCTTCCCTACAAGAAAAAGCGCCGCACCAAGGGCCAGATTGCGCTGGAAGCAGGCTTGGGTGAACTGGCCGATGCGCTGTTTGCCGACCCGACGTTAAACCCCGAGGCCGAAGCCGAGCGTTTTATCCAACCTGACAATGGCTTTGCCGATGTCAAAGCCGTGCTGGAAGGTGCCAAGTACATTCTGATGGAGCGTTTTGCCGAAGATGCCGCCCTGCTGGAGCGCCTGCGCAATACCTTGCATAGCGATGCCAAACTCAGCAGCCGTGTAGCAAGTGGTAAAGAGCAGGAAGGTGCCAAGTTCTCCGACTATTTTGAGCATGACGAACCGCTCAAGTCGGTGCCATCACACCGCGCACTGGCCATGTTCCGTGGCCGTAACG
>CAZVDA010000161.1:0-5467 GCA_964625365.1 uncultured Thiopseudomonas sp.
TTCCTGACAGCGACGACCCAGTTCGGGGTTGCCACGCTGTACGGAGGCAAAGTCCAGATCGTCTTCGGCCAGAGTGTCGGCAGATGAAGCCGCACCGCCGCCAAGACCAATCAGCATGGCCGGGCCACCCAGCACAATCAGCTGGCTGCCGGGCTTGATTTCGCCTTTCTGGACGTGACCGGCACGGATGTTACCCATGCCGCCGGCCAGTACAATCGGCTTGTGATAGCCGCGCACTTCAGCGCCATTGACGGTTTGCACTTCCTGCTCGAAGCTGCGCACATAGCCGTTGAGTACCGGACGGCCAAATTCGTTGTTGAAGGCAGCGCCGCCCTTGGAGCCTTCGATCAGCACCTCCAGCGCATCGACCATGCGGCCGGGCTTGCCGTAGTTCAACTCCCAGGGCTGCTCGTAGCCGGGAATCTGCAGGCCGGACACGGTAAAGCCGGTCAGGCCGGCCTTGGGACGGGCGCCCACACCGGTCGCACCTTCGTCACGCAGCTCGCCGCCGGAGCCGGTGCCGGCACCCGGATACGGAGCAATGCCGGAGGGGTGGTTGTGGGTTTCCACCTTCATCAGGATGTGTACCGGCTCCTGGTGGGCACGGTACTGGCCGTCCTGCGCATCCGGGAAGAAGCGGCCGGCGGTAAAACCTTCGATCACCGAGGAGTTGTCCTTGTAGGCGGACAGCACGCCGGCGCTGTTGTTCTGGTAGGTGTTGCGAATCATGGCGAACAGCGATTTTTGCTGGGCTTCGCCGTCAATGTCCCAGCTGGCATTGAAAATCTTGTGGCGGCAGTGCTCGGAGTTGGCCTGGGCAAACATCATCAGTTCGACGTCGTGCGGGTTGCGGCCCAGTTTCTGGAAGTTTTCTACCAGATAGTCCATTTCGTCGTCGGCCAGCGCCAGACCCAGCTCGGCGTCGGCTTGTTTCAGTGCAGCCAGACCGCCCCCCAGTACGTCCACCGCAGCCAGCGGGCGCGGCTGTTCTTCGGCGAACAAGGCGCTGGCGGCCTCCAAACTATCGAGCACGCTCTGGCTCATGCGATCGTGCAGCAGGGCACGGACGGCCTTGAGCTGGGCATCGTTCAGGCTGGCGTCCAGGTAGTAGGCAATGCCCTGCTCGATGCGCTTGAGCTGGCTGATGCCGGCGTGACGCAGCAGGTCAGTGGCCTTGCTCGACCAGGGCGACAGGGTGCCGATGCGTGGCACCACCAGCAGCAGACGGCCTTGTGGCTGCTGTACGGCAGTCTGTGGACCATAGTCCAGCAGCTGTTGCAAACGCAGCTGTTGCAAACGCTGCTCTGCGGCGGCATCCAGATCTGTGTTCAGATCGAGAAAATGCACAAATTCGGCATACACCTGCTCGGCTTCCGGCGCAATGGCCTGGATTTTCCGCAACAGGGATTGATGACGAAATTCGGTAAGGGCGGGTGCACCACGCAAAATGAGCATCGTTGAAACAGCCTCGGTCGGAGCAAAGAAGAGGCGGTATTTTAATAGCCTGCGGGACAAATGACCAATCAAAAATTGCAGCCTTCCCGCCGGGTCAAAACCACGGCCGGCAACGGCCCGCATATTGGCCAGCTGGTCACCTCTTTGTATACTGCCACCATGCCCTTACCCTACTTTTACCGCCGCGCCCTGCCCTGGCTGCTGATCCTGGGGCTGACTGCCTGCCAGGATCAGGAACGCTCTGCCGCCCGCCTGAATGATCTGGAACAGCTTCGCCACGCGGGCGAGCTGGTGATGCTGACCCGCAACACGCCGTCCACCTACGTACAGGACGACAGCGCCGCCTCCGGCTTCGAGTACGACCTGGCCAGCGCCTTTGCCGGGCAGCTGGGAGTAAGCCTGCGCGTAGAAACCGCCGGCACCATCGACCAGCTGTTCCAGCGCCTGCGTAGCTCCAACCCACCCGCCCTGCTCGCCGCAGGGCTCACCAGCAGCCCTGCCCGTACCCCGCTAGCCCGCTTCAGTGACAGCTATCTGCAGGTCACGCCACAGGTGATCTATAACACCGCAGACAAGCGTCCACAGCAACCGGCAGCGCTGGCCGGCAAGCGCATCCTGGTGCTCAGGGACAGCATCCATGCCGACCTGCTGCGCGCCCTGCAAAACGAACATCCAGAGCTTGAATTTGCCGAATCGGACGAGGTGGAAAGTGTCGATCTGCTGCGCATGGTCGATGAAGGGCAAATCGACATAACGCTGGTCAACTCCAACGAGCTGGCCATGCATCAGGTGTATTTCCCGCATATCCAGCTCGCCTTCAGCCTGGAACCGGCGATAGGCCTGCAATGGGCGGTGCGCCAGCATCCGGATCGTCAGGACAGCAGCCTCGCCGATGCCGTCGACGCCTTCCTGGAGCAAGCCCGCGCAGACGGCCTGATTGACGCGCTGGTCGAACGCTATTATGGCCATCTGGACGTAATGGGCTATGTGGGCGCCAAAGCCTTTGCCCGCCACCTGCAGCAGCGCCTGCCCAAATACGAAGCCATGTTCCGCCAGTATGCCGACGAATACGGCCTCGACTGGCGGCTGCTGGCAGCCGTTGGCTATCAGGAATCCCACTGGGACCCTGAAGCACGCTCGAAAACCGGCGTGCGCGGCCTGATGATGCTGACCCAGCGCACCGCCGAAGGCCTGGGCGTGCGCAACCGCCTCGACCCGCAACAAAGCATCCGGGGCGGTGCCAAATATCTGGCCCTGATGCTGGAGCGCCTGCCCGACAGCATCCAGTATCCCGAGCGTTACTGGTTTGCGCTGGCGGCCTACAACATTGGCCAGGGCCACCTTGAGGATGCCCGCAAGCTCACCGCGCAAGCCGGCCTGAATCCCGACAGCTGGATAGACGTGCGCTCCATCCTGCCGCGCCTGTCACAAAAGCAGTGGTACAGCCAGACCCGTCACGGCTTTGCCCGCGGCGGCGAGCCGGTGCACTTTGTCAACAACATCCGCCGCTACCAAGACATCCTGTCCTGGTCCGCGCCTACCGGTAGCGAAGAGACCATCCTGGGCGGCCTGCACACACCGGCCATCAAGGACTGAGACAGCATACCCCACACGCCCGGCCGTACCCCCACATAGTCCAACTGCAAGGCCCGCCACTTTTCTGCTATGCTTTTGCGCACTTTTTATATCCTGCCTTCTTGCGAGTAGATATCCATGGCCGATTTGCCCATCAGCGACCTTAACGTTGCCTCCAATATTGCCCTGATCACCCCGGACCAGCTGAAAGCCAAGATCCCGCTGACTGACAAGGCCCGCCAGACCGTTAGCGAAGGCCGCCAGGTGGTCCGCGACATCCTTGACGGCAAGGACCACCGCCTGTTTATCGTTATCGGCCCCTGCTCCATCCATGACCTCAAGGCCGCCCACGAATACGCCGACCGCCTCAAGGCGCTGGCCGATGAAGTCTCCGATACCCTGTACATCATCATGCGCGTTTACTTTGAAAAGCCGCGTACCACCGTCGGCTGGAAAGGCCTGATCAACGACCCTTACCTGGACGACTCCTTCCGTATCGAAGACGGCCTGCACATTGGCCGCCAGCTGCTGCTGGATCTGGCCGAAAAGGGCATCCCCACTGCCACCGAGGCGCTGGACCCGATCACTCCGCAATACCTGCAGGACCTGATCAGCTGGTCAGCCATCGGTGCCCGTACCACCGAATCCCAGACCCACCGTGAAATGGCTTCGGGCCTGTCGTCTGCAGTCGGCTTCAAAAACGGCACCGATGGCGGCCTGACCGTGGCCATCAACGCCCTGCAATCCGTGTCCAGCCCACACCGTTTCCTTGGTATTGATTCGTACGGCAAGGTGTCGATAGTCACCACCAAGGGCAACCCGTACGGCCATGTGGTACTGCGTGGCGGCAACGGCAAGCCCAACTATGACTCGGTCAGCGTTGCCCTGTGCGAGCAGGAGCTGGCGAAAAACAAGATCAGTCCCAACATCATGATCGACTGCAGCCATGCCAACTCCAACAAGGACCCGGCCCTGCAGCCGCTGGTACTGGAAAACATCACCAACCAGATTGTCGACGGCAACAATTCAATCACCAGCCTGATGATTGAAAGCCACCTGGGCTGGGGCAACCAGCCCATCTGTGAAGACATCAGCCAGCTTAAGTACGGCATTTCCATCACCGACGCCTGCATCGACTGGGATACCACCGAAAAATCCCTGCGTGCCATGCACGAGAAACTCAAGGACGTACTGCCCCTGCGCAAGCGTGGTTAAGGTTCGCTCCATACAACAAAGGCCGGCAAACTTGCCGGCCTTTGTTGTTTCAGCAACGCAACAAACTACCGCCTACCCGCCTGTCGCTGCATATAAGTCGCCACATAGCTGCAACTGGGGCGCACCTCAAAGCCATTATCCCGCGCATAGTCCAGCGCTGCCGCCGTCACCAGCGCTGCCAGCCCCTGGCCACGCAACGCATCCGGAACAAAGGTGTGACAATAATCCAGCGTAGTGTCATTCAGCCGGCGGTAATCCAGATGGGCACGGTGCCCGTCAACAAACACCTCAAATGTCTGCGCCTCCGGATTGTGGGTCACCTCATGTGTGGCACGCATGTAAACCTCCAGAAATTTCAAAAAGAACACCACCAGCATAGCCGCTGCAGTAATTTTCTGCGGGCAAAAAAAAGACGACCCTGAGGCCGTCTGAAATACGTTCCGGGGGAGGAACGTTTACGCATGAATCTGTCTTCTCGCAGGAGGTAGACGGCTGTCACTATACGCCACACAGCCTGCACCCGTTATCCAACAAAAGTCTAAACAGTCCGGTTATGACTAATTGTTCACAAAACACAATCCATGCCGGCAGTTTCATTTTTTCACCAAAAACATAATAATCACCGTCTGTACACGGCCATCCGGCCGCTCCTGCCCCACAAACGAGGACATTCCGTGGACGCTCTGCTTTCTTTATTTGGTGTACTGGTCGCACTGGTTGTGGTGTTTTTCTTTGCCGGCGTCAAGGTAGTCCCGCAGGGCCAGCAGTGGACGGTCGAGCGGTTTGGCCGTTACACCGCAACCCTGGAGCCCGGCCTCAACCTGATCATCCCCTTTGTTGACCGTATCGGCATTCGCCTGTCGATGATGGAGTCGGTGCTGGACGTCCCCTCACAAACCGTAATTTCCAAGGACAACGCCGCCGTAACCGCCGACGGCGTGGTGTTCTACCGCATCATGGACGCCGCCAAGGCCGCCTATCAGGTCAATAACCTGACCTACGCCATCGTCAACCTGACCATTACCAACCTGCGCTCCGTGCTCGGCTCTATGGAGCTGGACCACATGCTGTCCAACCGCGAAGAAATCAACGAACGCCTGCTGTCCGCCGTGGACCTGGCCACCGCGCCCTGGGGCATCAAGGTCACCCGCATCGAGATCCGCGACCTGAGCATGTCCCCCGAGCTGCAGGAAGCCATGAACCTGCAGATGACCGCCGAGCG
>CAZVDA010000162.1:0-5466 GCA_964625365.1 uncultured Thiopseudomonas sp.
ATTGGGGTAGGGCATCGTTGTATATTTTTGGCAATGTGGTGGGTGGCTTGTTGGCTTGTTGGTGTGGGTTTTTATTGGCAGGTTTAGTTAAGGTTTGAATTTTTTGGGGCTTGCTGAGTGGTGGTTTTGTGGTGTCGCAGCGGGGTGCAGGTGCCGCAGGGTCGCCGTGAATACATCCCTGTAGGCTCCGTGGCGGCATCCATGCCGCCAAGGCCCAGCGGCACCTGTACCCCGCTGCTGTCTCATACTCCGTGTCGGCTGCAAGCCCCCTGGGAGGTGAGGAGATGAGTGGCGGCGAAATGGGTTGTTTTCCTGCTGCTTTTGAATGGCTGCATGTTTTGTACAAGTTTTGGTGACTTTTCCGTCGACCTTCGTCCGTCCCCGTCATTACCGGGCTTGGACAAGTGCGTTTATGTCTTGCCTGGCTTGTAGATGCACTGAATTTTCAGTAGCACAGGCGCGTATCGAGCAGACTCTATCGCGCCAGGTAATTAAAAGTTAAAACAGAAAAGAGATTTTTATGCTGGATTCAAAACTGGTTCGTACCCAACCCCAAGAAGTCGCTCAACAACTGGCAGCCCGTGGCTTTATGCTGGATGTGGCCAAGCTGGAGCAACTGGAAGCGCAGCGCAAAGAGGTGCAGATGCGCACCGAGCAGTTGCAGTCCGAGCGTAACAGCAGCGCCAAATCCATTGGCCAGGCCAAGGCCCGTGGCGAAGATATTGCACCATTGCTCGCAGCGGTGGACAAAATGGGCAGCGATCTGGATGCCGCCAAGCAGCAGCTGGCCGAGATCCAGACGCAACTGGACGACATCCTGCTCAGTGTGCCCAATATCCCGCATGCCTCGGTGCCGGTGGGTGCCGATGAAGACCAGAACGTTGAAGTACGCCGCTGGGGCGAGCCAACCCAATTTGATTTTGCAGTCAAGGATCACGTCGAGCTCGGCGAAAAACTGGGCGGACTGGACTTTGCCAATGCTGCCAAATTGTCTGGCGCGCGTTTTGCGGTGATGCGCAACGGCATCGCCCGCCTGCACCGTGCGCTGGCGCAGTTTATGCTCAATACCCATACCGAAGAACACGGTTATCAGGAACACTACACCCCTTATCTGGTGCAGGCTTCTGCTTTGCAGGGTACTGGCCAGTTGCCCAAGTTTGAGGAAGATCTGTTCCGTCTTGATCGTGAAGGCCAGGCTTCGTTGTACCTGATTCCCACCGCCGAGGTATCGTTAACCAATCTGGTAGCTGGTGAAATCCTGGCTGCCGATGAGCTGCCAATCAAAATGGTCGCGCATAGCCCATGTTTTCGCAGCGAGGCTGGAGCTTCCGGCCGTGATACCCGTGGCATGATCCGCCAGCATCAGTTTGACAAGGTGGAGCTGGTGCAGATTGTCCAGCCCGAAAAGTCCTTCGAAGCATTGGAAGAACTGACCGGTCATGCCGAGAAAATTCTGCAGGCACTCAACCTGCCATATCGCGTGATGGCGCTCTGCACGGGCGACATGGGCTTTTCTGCCAGCAAAACCTACGACCTTGAAGTCTGGGTGCCAAGCCAGGACAAGTACCGCGAGATTTCTTCCTGCTCCAACTGCACCGATTTCCAGGCACGTCGCATGCAAGCGCGCTTCCGCAATCCGGAAACCGGCAAGCCGGAACTGGTGCATACCCTCAACGGTTCCGGCCTGGCCGTAGGCCGTACCCTGGTGGCGGTGATTGAAAACTACCAGCAGGCCGATGGCAGCATCCGTGTGCCAGAAGTGTTGTTGCCCTATATGGGCGGCGTAGAGGTTATCGGCTGATCCGGCGCAGTACCGGCATTTTTATTCAATCCGCTTGGGCGGAACATAGAGCTGCCGGCGGCAGTTAAGGATTCCTGATGGACTACTTGCCCTTGTTTCACAACCTGCAGCAGCGGCCGGTTCTGCTGATAGGCGGTGGCAGTGTGGCCCTGCGCAAGGCGCGCCTGCTGTCGCGAGCAGGTGGCGTGCTGCATGTGATTGCTCCCCGCATCCATCCGCAATTGCTGCAACTGCTGGAGCAGCAAGGCGGACGCCATAGCCTGCGGGCATGGCAGCCTGGCGACTGTGCGGGCCATGTGCTGGTGGTCGCGGCGACCACCGATAACGAGGTCAATCGCCAGATCGTGGCCGAAGCCGACGGACAGGGTATTCCGGTCAACGTGGTGGACACGCCGAACCTGTGCAGCGTGATCTTTCCGGCCATTGTTGACCGCTCCCCCCTGCTGGTGGCCGTTTCCAGTGGCGGCCATGCGCCGGTGCTGACCCGTCTGGTACGGGCGCGGCTGGAAACCCTGTTGCCGGCGGCTTATGGTCAGTTGGCGCAACTGGCACAGAAATTTCGCAGTGCGGTCAGGCAACGGTTTGACGATTTGCAGCAACGCCGCGTGTTTTGGGAAGATACCCTGCAGGGGCCGGTGGCCGAGCAGGTGTTTGCCGGCAATCTGGCTGCTGCCGAGCAGTTGATGGTAGACCGTCTGGCCGGCAAGGTGCCGGCCGTGCAGGGCGAGGTGTATCTGGTGGGGGCCGGCCCGGGTGATCCCGACCTGCTGACTTTCAAGGCGCTGCGGCTGATGCAGCAGGCCGATGTGGTGCTGTATGACCGGCTGGTGGCCCCTGAAATTGTGGATATGTGCCGCCGCGACGCCGACCGCATTTATGTAGGCAAGGCAGCGTCCAGACACAGCTTGCCGCAAGACCAGATCAATACCCATATGGTTGAGCTGGCCCGGCAGGGCAAGCGGGTGTTGCGGCTCAAGGGTGGCGACCCCTTTATCTTTGGCCGGGGCGGTGAAGAAATCGAGGAGCTGGCACAAAACGGTGTGCCCTTCCAGGTGGTGCCGGGCATTACTTCGGCGTCGGGCTGTTCCTGCTATGCCGGCATTCCGCTGACCCACAGGGATTACGCGCAGTCGGTACGCTTTGTGGCCGGCCACATCAAGGATGGCAGCCTCAATCTGCCCTGGCATGAACTGGTATCCGGCAACCAGACTGTTGTGTTTTACATGGGGCTGGGCACGCTGCCGGATATTGCCGCGCAGTTGCAGGCCCATGGCCGCAGTGCGGATACGCCGGTAGCCGTCATTGAACGCGGCACCATGGCGCAACAGCGGGTGATTACCGGTACTCTGGCCGGCATTGCGGGGCAAGTAAAGGAAGCCGCGCTGCAAAGCCCCAGCCTGATTATTGTTGGCGAGGTGGTGGCGCTGCGCGAGCGGTTGTCCTGGTTCAAGTTGCAGGCGGGCCGGTCTGCATAGCTTTGCACCTGCCGCCGGTAGGCGTAGAATCGGCCCTTTGTAGAAGGAGCAGCCCGTGCGGGCGGCTTGCAGTTTTTACAGTGGATGCCCCGCAGCGGGTATCCCGGCATTTTAGTTTGCGCAAACAGGAGTATCTTGATGTCCACTGAGCAGCCCGCCGTAGCACGGGCCGATTTTGACCGGGTCATGGTGCCCAACTACGCGCCGGCAGGTTTTGTACCGGTGCGCGGCAAGGGTTCAAAAGTGTGGGACCAGAGCGGCCGCGAGCTGATCGACTTTGCTGGCGGCATTGCGGTCAACGGCCTCGGACATTGCCATCCGGCACTGGTGCAGGCGCTGACCGAACAGGCCGGCAAGCTGTGGCACATTTCCAACGTATTTACCAACGAACCGGCCCTGCAACTGGCCAGCAAACTGGTGGATGCCACCTTTGCCGAGCGGGTGTTTTTTGCCAACTCCGGTGCCGAGGCCAACGAGGCAGCGCTCAAGCTGGCGCGCCGCGTGGCCCATGACCGCTTTGGTGACGACAAGTACGAAATCATTTCCACGGTGGACAGCTTCCACGGCCGCACGGTGTTTACCGTCAACGTCGGTGGCCAGCCCAAGTATTCCGATGGCTTTGGCCCGCGTCCGGCCGGCATTAGCCATGTGCCCTACAACGACATCGCCGCCATGGAAGCAGCCATCAATGACAAAACCTGTGCCGTGATTCTGGAGCCCATCCAGGGCGAAAGCGGCGTATTGCCGGCTGATCCGGCCTGGCTGAAGCGGGTGCGTGAACTTTGTGACCAGCATAATGCGCTGCTGATTTTTGACGAGGTACAAACCGGCGTGGGGCGTACCGGCAAGCTGTTTGCCTACGAGCATAGCGGAGTGGTCCCGGATATTCTGACAACGGCCAAGAGTCTGGGCGGTGGTTTCCCGATTTCCGCCATGCTGACCCGTGCCGACCTGGCCAGTCATCTGGTGCCTGGTACCCATGGCACCACCTTTGGCGGCAACCCGCTGGCCTGTGCGGTAGGCAACGCGGTGATCGACATTATCAACACACCCAGCGTGCTGAAGGGTGTTGACGAGCGGGCGGCACTGATTCGTGCGCAGTTGCAGGCCATCAGTGATGAAACCGGCGTTTTTAGTCAGGTCCGTGGCAAGGGCCTGTTGATTGGTGCGGTACTGAGTGATAGCTGGAAGGGCAAGGCTGGCACGTTCCTGGCCGCTGCCGAACAAGCCGGTGTGCTGGTATTGATGGCCGGACCCAATGTGGTGCGTTTTGCGCCCAGCCTGGTGGTCGAGCCTGCCGATATTGCCGAAGGCATGCAGCGTTTTGCCCGCGCGGTACGACAGGTCATTTCAACACCTGCCTGACAGCAAGCCCGCCTGATCAGTCAGGCGGGCTTTTTTGACTATATTTTTGACCGGAAAACATGATGAATCAAACACTCACACTGGTAATCGAAGACGAGCAGGGCGAACAGCAACAGGCACACTGTGCAAAGGTCGCCATCCTCTGGCAGGGCAAGGAGCTCTGGTTGCAACCTGTAGGCACCCAGCTGATGATTGGCGTGGACATGAATGAGGGCGATACCGAGTACGCCAACCTGCTGTTGCGCCCGATGGCCACCAATTTGGTCAGCCTGGAGCTTGAAATGGAAGCCGCCGACCCTGATGAAGTCTGGGACGATGGCCATGTACACGGACCCGACTGCCAGCACGATTGACTAGATGATAGGTTGCCTGCTAATGATTGGCCAGGCAACAGAAACCCTTCGTTTTGATAGGTTTTGTATATCGGCCTGCTTGAAGCAATTCATAAGCCAAGCGCGTTTGACTTGTTTATTGTAGGCACGTTCATTGAAGAACCGCCCTGACGGGGGCGGACCTGTACGGATTAAGTATGAAAAGCGCAGAAATTCGCGAAGCTTTTTTAAAATTTTTTGAAGGCAAAGGCCACACCCGCGTAGCCTCCAGCTCGCTGGTGCCGGACAACGATCCGACCCTGCTGTTTACCAACGCCGGCATGAACCAGTTCAAGGACTGCTTCCTGGGGCTGGACAAGCGCGCCTATACCCGCGCCACCAGCAGCCAGAAGTGTGTGCGCGCCGGAGGCAAGCACAACGACCTGGAAAACGTAGGTTACACCGCCCGTCACCACACCTTCTTTGAAATGCTGGGCAACTTCAGCTTTGGCGA
>CAZVDA010000163.1:0-5379 GCA_964625365.1 uncultured Thiopseudomonas sp.
TATGGGAAGTTCCGAAGTCCATTCCGATCAGAGTGGCGTTATTGGCGAGACACGAGTCTCCGATCTTGACAGTACCGGAACCGAAGGATATCTTCGAAAGTACGGACATGGAATAGAGCGAATTGTTTCCGAATGTGTATGTACCGGAACCGAAGGTCATCGTGTTGGTCTTCGACATCTGGTAGAAGCACTTCTCTCCGAATACGTAATTACCGTCTCCGAAGGTCATTCCGAAATAATCCGTATTGGACGTTCCCACGTTTGTATAGAACGACTGGGATCCGAATGTGTAATCTCCGGCTCCGAACTGAACATCGTTCAGGTACGGTACGGACATTATGTTCGAAGATCCCTTGAACTCGTAATCTCCGTCACCGAAGATGATGGTCTTGAGTTTCGAATTACTGTAAAGACTCTGTCCGGTAAAAGTGTAGTTTCCGTTTCCGAACGTTATCTTAATGAGATTTCCGTTGTTGTATAGGTTGCTCGATGATATGAACTTATAATCCCCGGAACCGAATGTGAGCTCCGTGAATCCGCTGTTGCTGAGCGCATTCGTACTGAACGTACAGTCTGCATCGGCGAAATCGATGTCCGTCAGCGACGTACAGTTGCTGAAAGCATACGTACCGAATGCATATGTTCCGTCACCGAACGTGACACTTTTCAGAGAAGAACAGTTGTAGAAACTGTTCGCTGTCTGGAAGTTATAATTGCCCGATCCGAATACTACGGATGTCAATGCGGACTGGGCATTCGCCACTGCGAAGGAGAAGACCATATTGGTCGCCCCTCCCATCGAATCCGGGAATGTCAGGACCCCCGAATACGAACTTACCGCGGTGACCGTTGCGGTCGTTCCCGATACGGTGTATGTGAAGGTCTTGCCCTCGCATACGACCGTGTCCGCGCTGGAATCCTCTGCTATCTCAGCTGCCACGAATCCCATCGAAAGGACCATGGCAAAGGCCAGCATCATGACCGTCAGCGCGGTCTTGTCATTAGTGTTTGTAAACATGTTTTATCTCCTGTATGAACGGGGATGGGGGTTCGCCACCCACATTCCCGCAATTATCATCGCAAATACCGCCAGCGTCGGCAGCCAATAACCGCCGATGAACTGCTGGAAGTCCAGACCGTAGACGTAGTCCACCGCGACATCGGAGGACGTCACGTAGCTTATTCCGAAATCGATGCCTATCCACGCCAGGGCGGAAAGGATCGGAAGGAACCAGACCATCACCTCAGCCCCCTGTAAGCGGCCTTCTTCCAGCGTCTCGCAAGGAGGGCCGGAACGAATATGCCGATGGCAAGGAACACCCAGAACCATGTCTCGCACATCATCTGCGCAAGGACATCCCAGGCGGTCATGACGGGTATCTGTATGACGTCGGTCATCTTCTGTAACCTCCGACACGTGTCTTTGCTCTCTTGGGGAACTTTCCGTCGATCTTTCCGTCCTTTTTATCCATGAAGATTATGACCGCGATCGCTCCGACCGCAAGTACGAAGAATATGACGATCAACGTGCCGTAATCGGCCTTGATCTCCTCCGGAGTGGCGGGGCGGTCCTTTACCGAGATGTCTATGGTCTTGGTATCCGATGTTCCGTCGTTATGGGCGACCTTCACGGTAAGCGCATAATCTCCGGATTCGGTAGGATTCAGTCTGAGGATGTTCTCGTCGATCTCGATGAAATCGGTAGCGGAACCGGTAACGCTTATGCTGTCGGTATCGGCAACATTGAGCGTGATCTTCAGCTGCTCTCCCAATGTCATGGAGAAATCCGTGAGATCGTCCAGAGTGGACTCGGTCTCCTGGACCGGCGATATCTCCGTGTATTTGGAGCACTGGACCTCGGAGATATTGTTCACCGCGAGACATACGATCGTGTAGCTTCCCGATGCCGAATATGTGTGAGTGAGACCGTTCTCGTAGGTACCGTCGTTATCGAAATCAAATCTGTAGAAGGATGCATTGGATCCCGTGAATTCCACGGTTACCGTCAATCCGGTCTCTTCGTCGAATGTGAATTCGAAATCGGATACCGGAGCCGATGTCTCCTTTGCGTAGATCGTCACGGTCCATTCGTCGCTTCCCATTGAAACGGTGAAGGATTTTCCGACATCTTCCGCCGAAGGCGTTCCGTAGATCGACGTGTACGTCTTTCCGTTGACCGTCTCCGTCTTTGAAGAGAACGGAGAACCTTCGGAGATCGTTACCGAATCGGAAGATTCCGTGATGTAACCGTAAGCGACATCGGACCAAGCTGCCTCTCTGTGATACCAATCGGTACAGACGAGAGTGACCTCTTTGTAAGCGGTATCTCCGTCGACTCCCGTCACGGTGCATCTGACGGTGTATATTCCCGCCGTGGGGAATTCGTAGAGCGCTGTTGAGGAAGAAGAAGCGAATGTAGTTCCGTTGTAGGACCAAACGTAGTTGGAGACGTTTGCGCAATCCTTTGCTATCAGGTCGAAGACCCTGGGCTCGGATGCGCGGGAAGTCGCGACTATGGATCCGATGGAGACCGGATGAGTTTCAGTGCTTCCGCTCTCTCCTTCTTCGGGAGTTGCGGCTTCGGATACGTAGACGTATACCGTGTTGGACACGGAGACATAACCGGACATTGCAGCCGAATAAGTGATGGCGTATGTTCCGGGAGTGTTCAGAGTTCCCGTTATCGTCCTTCCGGAGACCGCGAGACCTCCGTAATTCGATGCCGTGGAACCGTCGACGGTGACCTTTGTCAGAGTGATGGTGGCGTTAGTGGGGTTGGTGACCGGAGTGTAAGCGAATGTATCGCCTTCGGTCAGAGTGTATTCTATCGGTTTGACGATGGTGATCGGGACCTTGATCGTCAGAGTGGAGGAACCGGTGTAATAGCCGGTGTAAGCTCCCTTCAGGGTCACGTAGTAAGTTCCCGGGGAGACGTCTGTCATGTCCATGTACACATTGTGTCCGGAGACCCATACGTTGGAGGACGAGAGTCCTCCGTAGGAGGAAATGGATAGGGTCGCCGAACTGGGCGATGTGCTGACATAGACTGAAGAGGACTGTCCCTGGGAGATCGTGGCCGATGCCGAATTTACGGATACGGTATTCTTGGTCCAGATCGCATAGAGTGTTACATCTCCGGTGACAACGTACTTCGAGAGCACGGATCCTGAGGACGATGTGGACCATCCCGCGAATGTGTATGCTCCCGTGGAGTAAGATGCCGAGGGAAGCGATGCGTAAGAATCGATCTTGACCGTCTCTGACCATGTTGTTGAACCGTTGACGGTACCGACACCTGCATTGTACGTGACCGTGGCAGTTGTGGCAGAGACGGTAAACGTAACAACATAATCATACGAAGATGCTATCGAAGAGGTCGATTTGAAATGGACCGTATAGGTTCCGGCTGTCGTAGGGGTTCCGGAATAATAATAGATCTTGTTGATACCGCTGGTAACGGATGTCTCGCTCATTCCCGGAACGGAACCTGAACTGTATCTTACGGAAGCTCCGTAGCTGCCGAATCCGAAACCATCGGATCCGAGAGCGTAGCTGTAGCTCTCTCCGACGGTAAGGTCCTTGGAACTATTGACGGTCACCGCATCCGAATCATCTGCGACGATCGCGGCACAACCTACTGCCGTCAGGCATGTGAGGAGCACCGTGAGTATCGCAATGAATCTTGTATTCATGAAAATGACCTCAGCTTCTCGGCCTGTATGGAGTACGTCCCGCCGTAGTGTTTCCGAATACGAGGGACGGATTTTCGTTGACAACTTCCGTGACGGCCTGCTTGTCTTCCGGTGCGGATGTCGGATTTGTAAGAACTCTGAGGAAATACTTCGCGTTCTTGTTGCGGTCCCTTCTCTTGAACGCTCCGACGAAGAACATCTTCTTCCTCGGGGACATGGTATCGAATTCGTCCTTGGATTTCCAAAGACCGGACCTGCGTCTTCCGTTGCCTGCTACCGGGCCTGCCGCCTTGGCTTCGTCGTCTGATGCGAATATTCCGCCGTTGGCGTTCCTGAACCTTACCAGATTGTTGAGTGTCTCCGGAGGGGTATCGGGGTTGTTGGCCACTTTCATGAAATATCTTGTACGGGCAACGTCGCTCTTGAGTCCCATGACCGTCTGTGCGAGGTCTTCGTAGGAACGGGGTTCGCTGATAGGTCTCTTTGGAGATCTTCTCCTTCTGTCTCCGGCAGCATAATAATCGCTTGCTCTGGAGTACCTTCCGCTGCTTCCTCTGTTGCCGTTGTAACCGTTATTGTTACCGTTACCGTAACCGTTTCCGCGGGGATCGTAGGAGTTCCCATAGGAATTATAGCTGTTGCCGTTGTTGTCGTAGGAATATCCGTCGGATCCGTAGACGCGGCCGTTGGACCTGTCCCTGTAACCTCCGGAGTAGTTCTTGCCGTAGGTATAGGATCCCTTGGACCTGCGGGAACCTTCCATCTGAGAATCGGGAAGGAATTTGTTTTCGTTCTGAGACCTGTACTGCCTCAGGAGATCTACGTTCGCCTGAGGAGTGTTCGGGTTTGTCATGCACTTGTTGTAATAGCTCGTGGCCTGTCTGGGAGACATACCGCCGAACATACGGGATACGTCGGAAGGTGCGAGCTTGTTTGGGGTTTTCAAATTGTTTGCCATCGGAACAACACCTGTTGTGTCGGGATGCCCGGAATGGTTCCCGCCGGGCCGGGATGTTCGGAAGGGCGACGTGGGATCTCGTCGGGAGACACCACGATCTTGGGTGCCGCCAACAATCTCCTGTCGTCGTCCTTCATGGTCTGAGGGCTGAAAGTCCAGGCCCTCAGGGAAGTGCGTCTCTTAGGCGTCGTCCTTGCCGCAAGAACGACCTTCGTCGTACCGGGGTAATTGATGCAGTCAGTGATCTTCTTGGCCACAGAACCGACATCATCGCTGTCATAAGACCTGCTCTGAATCTTTCCGTCCGGCCAGAGGAATGTATGTTCTACGCAGTAGTAGGACGCCATCGGGACCGCCTCACTTTTTGAAGGGTGCGAGAAGTCTCTTCGCCTTGTCAACGTCGTCGATGACGGTGGCACGCTCGAAGTTCTGACCCTTCATCGCTTCCGCGAATTTGTCAACGAATGCCGAGAACTCGGTCCAGAACTCTCCGTCGAGAGGAAGGTTGACGAACTTTCCTCCGATGGTGCAAGTCACCCTGGGCTGCGGAGGCCTGTACTTTCCGGTCTCCTGGTCAAAGGCTTCCACGATCTTCATTCCAAGGTATACTCCCTGTTTCGAGAAGACCATGACAGTCTCTTTCCTGTCCTCGTTGATCGCTGCTACGTTTGCGTTGCTGTTTGCTCCAAAGCTGAGATTTTGTGCGGTTGGTTTTGATGTCAGTTTGTT
>CAZVDA010000164.1:0-5350 GCA_964625365.1 uncultured Thiopseudomonas sp.
ATCGAGCAATTGCGGCGGCGGCAGAGGTGAGCTTGCCGAAGCAGCGAAAAGAAAATGATTCGCTGCTGAAGCAACTTGAACAGGAAAAACAGATGCTCAAATCCGACGAGGCCAAAGGGCTGGCGAGCCTTCCAGGTTTTGGCTGGGTCGGGGCAAGTGAGCGCGAGCAAGCCAGGCGTCAAAAAGAAAAGTATCGGCTAGATGTTGCTCAGGCCGAAGCGCAGCGAGAGAAGCTGGATAGACTGCAAAAAGTGCTGGAAGCGCTGCATCAAAGCATTGCGGCGGATGAGCAGCGTCCGGGTATGACGGAGCAGCTACAAGCGATTAAGGATTACCAGGAACAGATAGAGGAAGCACGTCGCAAGTGGGCGCGTGCAAAGGCTGATTTCAGCTCTGCTCTTAGCAGTACGGGTTACCAACTGAAGCACAAAGCTCAGCGTGAAATTGAGCGTGGAAACAGAGAGTGGGCCGCCCGGCATGAGGATGACCGGAGGGTGATAAGCGCGGCGATTGTTGAAGCGCAGGGACTGGCTCAGTCCATGCTCCAGGAAGCCGAATCACTCCAAAATCGTATGGCTGAAAATTTGACTGATGATCAAGCGCTGGAAGGGTTTAAGCCTACGAAAGCCCAGCTGGACATGCTGGAGCAGGGGCAGGAGCAACTGCAAAGTCTGCCGCTGCTGGCTGGCCAGATGGAGGAACAGCGTGAACTGCAGAGAAGGGCGGATCGTGTAGAAAGTCCGAAAGATGCCCAGGAGCCACGGCCTTTTAAGCAAAGCGAGCCAAAGCTGTGAAAAGAACCCCAGGCATTTAAGCGTCCTGGGGCTGGATCGCCTACTTATTAGGTTGTTGCTTTATCTGCTGGTAGATTTCTTCGCGGTGCACTGGTACATGCTTGGGGGCTTCGATAGCGAGGCGAATCTGACTTGAGCCTGTGTTGAGGACGGTTATCTTGATGTCGTCACCAATCAGCACGGATTCACCCGGATTTCGTGTTAGAACCAACATCCTTTTCTCCTTGTTCTGTCATGCTCCACATGAGCCTGCCCAGTATTACACAATTTTGTATGCGTTAAGAGGTGCTAATCGTGAACCAGGAAGCTCTTAAGCTGTTGCAGTATGCGTTGACTAAACTGCCGGCTTTTGTCGGCATAAAGTCCGATGATGAGTACGCGCAAGCGCTTCATTTCACAGTGGGAAGGTCGTCCCACCGTGTTGTATAAGCAGGTGACAGGAATCTGCGCTGCATGGCCCAGTCTTGGCGGATGCCCTGACCGGCTAAAAACACTCTGCCTTTACCAGAGCGGTTGATCTCATCAATTACCTTCATCAGAGCTGGATTGCGCCGGGCGCTTGGCTGGGCGAAAAGGTCACCCTGACTGGCTGCCCCTGAATTGAAGTCATCCAGCATGATGCCGCCCTTTGAGTAGCGATATCCGTTTTTCCAGATGGTTTCTAGTAGGCGCATGGCTGTGGCAACCAGGTCACGGGTGTCGCTGGTTGGGGTTATCAGACTCACTGAGGCTTGCTGACTGTACTGTGGTTCACCTGGATTAAAGGCGTTTGTACGGATAAACACTGACACCCTTTTGGCTGACAGGCTTTCCTCTCTGAGTTTTTCTCCTGCCTTGGCAGTGAACTCGCAAATGGCTTGGCGCATTTGGGACAGCTCGGTTATTCGCGTACCGAACGACCGGCTGCGAATAATCTGCTGGCTGGCTGGAGCAGACTCTTCAAGCTCTATGCAGGGTTTCCCGTTCAGCTCTTCTATGGTCCGCTCCAGGACAACGGAAAACTGTTTGCGCAGGTGTTTTGGGTCTGCATGGGCCAGCTCAAATGCCGTGTGAATCCCCATGCTGTGAAGCCGGGAAGAAATCCGCTGCCCTACCCCCCAGATATCCTCGACCTGTACCAGCTTCATCAGCTTGAGCTGTCTGGCACGGTCCGTAAGGTCTACGACACCACCCGTTGCGGGGTACTTCTTGGCCGCGTGATTAGCCAGCTTGGCCAGTGTTTTGGTTTGAGCGATTCCTACCCCAACGGTGATGCCGGTCCATTGCTGGACGGTGTTCCGGATCTGGAAGCCAAAGCCAAGCTGATCCTGGATGCCGGTAGTGTCTACAAAGCACTCGTCAATGGAATACCTTTCCACCTGGGCTGACAGATGCTCAATCGTGGCCATTACACGGCTGCTAATGTCGGCGTACAGGCCGTAATTGGATGAAAACACCGCTACGCCGTTACGCTCGATTCTTTCCCTGCACTCGAAATATGGCTCCCCCATTTTGAAGCCAAGGGCTTTGGCCTCAGCGCTTCTGGCCACAATGCAGCCGTCATTGTTGCTCAAAACGACGACTGGAATCCCTTTCAAATCGGGACGAAAAAGGCGCTCGCAGCTGGCGTAGAAGTTAGAGCAGTCAGCTAGAAGAAAAACCTTTTGCGCCATGTCATGCAGGGCCGATGCAGTGGTTTCGTATGGAGCGCACGACGACGCCCATCAGGCAAAGCTCGTCCTCGTCATTGAGCGTGATGGCGGGATATTCCGGGTTGCAGGGTACGAGGCGTACAGCGGGTGTTAATTCCAGACGTTTAACGGTCAGCTCTCCATGTAGCTCTGCTATAACGATGTGTCCGTGGCGAGCCTGTACTGAACGGTCAACAATCAGGATATCCCCAGGGTGGATACCTGCCCCGATCATGGAGCTGCCCTGAGCCTTCACAAGGTAGGTGGCAGCCGGGTGTTGAACACACAGCTCGTTCAGGTCTAGGCTGCGCTCGATGTAGTCCTGGGCAGGGGATGGGAAGCCTGCTGAAACGCGCTCCGTGAACAGGGGTAGCAACAAGGCAGTGGAAGGCTGAGCCGCCTCTCCAATGTAGTGAACGGTCATTGGTGCGTGTCTGTTTAGCTGTATAGATGTACAGTATAGCTTTACCCAAGGCCGTCTCAAAGCACCAAAGCAAATTAGGCAGTGTTCGCCATTCACGGACTTACACAACCCACGTCATTAAAGGAGGCCAGTGCATGGCACAAGACATTTTTAAGCAACAGGCGCGAGCGTGGCTCGAAAGAGCGATTGTGATCGACGTGGAAACTACTGGCCTGGGTGAGCGCGATACCGTGGTTGAGCTGGCAGCCGTTCATGCGGATACCCGAAGAGTGCTGATCGACTCCTTGATCATTCCCGGCAGCCCCATGGGAGAGGCGGCCCAGGTGGTTCATGGCATTTCGGAAATAGAGGCCCTGGAGCAGGGTAAGCCGATCAGCTGGGCGGTGAATGAACTGGCAGCCAAAGCACATGAGACGGGCGAAGGTCTTCTTGTGCTTGCCGCCTATAACGCGCCGTTTGACTTGCGCCTCGTGTCACAGAGCCTGTACCAGGAGGCGAATCCAAGTGCTGTAACTGAGACAGCAAAGCGTGTTTGGTTTGATGCCAGAGGTGGATCGCCGGAGGACTTCATGCGTTTTGGAAAGCCTGTCTGCATCATGGAGCTTGCACACCGGTTCTTCGTGAGCCAGCTTGAGTGGGATTCCCAGAGAAGCAACTTCAAGCGACTATCGTTGGAAAAATGCTTGAAACTTGCTGGTATTGAGCGTGAAGGCGATGCGCACAGGGCTTTGAGTGATGCGCTGGCAGCGGTCGATCTTCTGAGGTTTATGGCAGGGCGGTAGCGGCTGCAAACTGTTTGTCTTGCAAACAGTTTGATGTGTGTGTAGGCTGCCCTGAATGTTTTGCACTGGAGGGACAGCTTATGTCTGAAGTAAGCGGAAAATACGAGACGATGGCTGGAAATAAAAATGCTTTGAAATATGAAACCCCAGCCGATGACAGCTACACCTTCAGGTGTCACACAACTGACAAAGAAACCTGGAAAACCGCTGCGGCGCAAGCCGGAATGACCCTGAGTGAATGGGTGATTTCCAGACTGAACGATGCTGCCAGCACCAAAATAAACTAATTCTCGCCTCGTGCCGTCAACCTTCAAGGAACTCCATTCATGTCATCAGCCCTGATCCAGATTCTCGATAGCTTTCGCGAGCAGGCCGTTTCTGAAAGCGACAAAGGAACCGATTTTGAGCACCTGACTCTGGTGTACCTGCGTAATGAGCCGATGTACAAAGATAAGTACCGGGAAGTGATGACCTATGGTGAGTGGGCTGATCAACAAGGTCTGACCAAGCGTGACGCCGGTATTGACCTGATTGCTATTACATATCTGGATGAAGTACATGCCGTACAGTGCAAAATGTACGCAGAGGATGCGCCGTTTCCGAAAAAGCAAATTGACAGCTTCCTTTCAGCTTCTAGCAAAACTACCTTTTCTCACCGTTACATTGTGACCACGGCAAATAATTGGTCGCATCATGCCACCGACGTTCTGGAAAACCAGAACCCTCCTGTTAGCACCATTGATCTGAGTGACCTTGAAAACAGTGTCATCGACTGGTCACAGTTCCAGGTGGATGAGCCACCGGCTATCAAGGAGCAAAAACAGCTCAGAGAGCACCAGGTCACTGCGTTGGCAGCTGTTAAAAAAGGGCTGGCTGATGCCGACCGAGGCAAGCTCATCATGGCCTGCGGTACGGGCAAAACTTTCACCTCACTCAAGATTGCCGAGGACATGGCCGGTAAAGGCAAGGTTGTCCTGTTCCTGGTGCCCAGCCTGGCGTTGTTGAGCCAGACCCTGACTGAATGGACTCAGGAAAGCGCAACACCGCTGCACAGCTTTGCGGTGTGCTCTGACAGCGATGTGGGCAAGACTCGCAACGAGGAAGACGACCGCATCCAGGCGACGGTTAGTGACCTGCAGTTCCCTGCAACTACCAATGCGAAAAGCCTGGCCTATGCCTTGGTAGCCCGTCACTCGGACACCCACATGAGTGTGGTGTTTGCCACCTATCACTCGATTGCGGTTCTCCATGAAGCCCAACAGAATTTCGGTCTTCCCGCCTTTGATTTGATTGTCTGTGACGAAGCCCACCGGACGACCGGAGCCGTGTTTGATGGCGAGGATGAATCGGCCTTTGTGCGTGTTCACGACAACGATTACATCCGGGGTCACAAGCGCCTGTACATGACGGCCACCCCCAGGATTTACGGCGAAGCCGCCAAGCAGACGGAAGGCGTTGTCCTGTTCTCGATGGACAACGAAAAGCACTTTGGCCGCGAACTGTACGTTATCAACTTCTCTGAAGCGGTAGCCCGTGGCTTGTTGGTGGACTACAAGGTGATTGTCCTGGCTGTTGAGGAAAGCCACGTCAATCGCCGCCTGCAATCGCTCTTGAAGGATGAAAACAACGAGCTGAAGGTGGATGACGCCGCCAAGATTATTGGTTGTTGGAAGGCGCTGG
>CAZVDA010000165.1:0-5326 GCA_964625365.1 uncultured Thiopseudomonas sp.
GCGGACGCTTCAGTGCCTTGGCCAGATAGTTGATGGAAATGGTGGAGGTGTTGGAGGCGATGATGGTGTTTTCGCCCACCTGCCCTTCAACTTCGGCCAGTACCGCGTGCTTGACCTTGGGGTTTTCAACCACGGCTTCCACCACAATGTCCACGTCGCCAAAGTCGCCGTAGGACAGGGTCGGACGGATGGCATTCAGCGCATCGGCCATTTGCGGCACGCTCATGCGGTTGCGCTCGACCCGCTTGGCCAGCAGCTTGGAAGCTTCGCTCAGACCTAGCTGGATGCCTTCCTCGCGCACGTCCTTCATCAGGATCGGAGTGCCTTTCAGCGCGGACTGGTAGGCAATGCCGCCGCCCATGATGCCGGCACCCAGTACCGCCGCCTTGTTGACCTGGCCAGCCACTTTTTCATAGCCCTTGGCCTTGCGCTTGAGCGCCTGGTCATTGAGGAACAGGCCAATCAGGCTGGCGGCCTGTGGGGTTTTGGCCATTTTGGCAAAGCCCTTGGCTTCCACTTCCAGAGCCTTGTCACGACCCATGTTGGCCGCTTTCTGCATGGACTTGATGGCTTCAACCGGTGCCGGATAGTTGGGGCCTGCCTTGCCGGCCACAAAACCCTTGGCGCTCTCGAAGCTCATCATCTGCTCCATGGCATTGAGCTTGATCTTGTCCAGTTTGGCCTGGCGTTTGGCCTTGTAGTCCAGCTCGCCACTGGCGGCACGGCGTGCCAGATCCAGCGCCGCATCACGCAGCTTGTCGGCAGGTACCACCGCATCCACCGCACGCACTTTGAGGGCTTCGTCGGCACGCGCCTCCTTGCCGGCAGCAATCCACTCGATGGCGTTGTCGGCACCAATCACCCGTGGCAGGCGCACGGTGCCGCCCCAGCCCGGATAGATACCCAGTTTGACTTCCGGCAGGCCAATCTTGGCTTTTTCAGCCATGACGCGGTAATCCGCCGACAGTGAAATTTCAAAACCGCCACCCAGCGCGATGCCGTTGATGGCCGCTACCGTGGGTACGTTGAGGTCTTCAAAGGCACAGAAAGTGCGGTTGACCTGCATGACGCCTTCAATCAGCTGCTCTTCCGGCAGGGCAAACATTTCGGTGAATTCGGTGATGTCGGCACCGACAATAAAGACATCCTTGCCGCTGGTGAGCACCACGCCACGCACGCTGCTGTCGGCAGCAATGGCAGCCACGGCTTCACCGAGTTCGGTGAGGGCAAGGCGGTTGAACTTGTTTACGGATTCACCCTGAAGGTCGAATTTCAGCTCGACAATGCCGTCTTCAAGGGCGGATGCCGTGAAGGCTTTACCTGCGTAAATCATTCACTGTTCTCCACTGGGTAGAAAAGCCGAAGCTGCAAGGGGCAAGACTGTGTGAGCCATGCAAGGCATGAAGGATAAACATGCGACCCCGTGCAGCCTGCAGCTGCTTTATAGTTATTGGGTCCCCGACCAACAATTCATACGGTCGTTTGATTCGGGTTCGCACACATTCAGGCAAAAGCGGCGGTTTGTCAAATGCTTTAGCCAAAAGCACCGTTTGTTATCCGGGGATACAAATGGGCGATGGGTAATTTTTCCGGTACAAGCAGTTTTGCGCAGCCCGTTTTTGATCGGGTAAACTGCAGCGAACCTTTTTGCGAGAACCTTGCCATGGCCTACCAACACATACTGATTGCCACCGACCTGAGCCCCGAATGTCACCGGGTATTGAAACCGGCTACACAGATGCAGGCCGCGCTGGGCTGCAAGCTGTCTCTGGTGCATGTGATCGAGCCGCTCAGCATGAGTTTCGGGGCGGATGTGCCACTGGATCCCGGCATTTTGCACGATCAGCAGGCACGGCAAGCAACCGCGCGGCTGGATGAAGTGCTGGATGACTGGCCGGCCCTGCTGCCGCAGGATTGCCACTTGCGTCACGGCCAGCCGCGTCCGGAAATCCATCAGCTGGCCCGCGATCTTGGCTGTGACCTGATTCTGGTGGGCAGTCATGGCCGCCATGGTCTGGCACTGTTGCTGGGCTCGACCGCCAGCGATCTGCTGTCGGACGCGCCCTGCGACGTGCTGGCGGTCAATTTGAAAAAAGACTGATTGCCTGCGGGCCTTTGCGGCCCGCAGCCGGCAGGCGTGTCAGAACGACAGGAAGCTGCCTTCTTCCATGATCAGCGGGCGGACCTTCTCCAGCTGGGCATCCAGCGAATAGGTCATGCTGGAGGCCATGGAGAAAAAGCTGAGAAATGCCTTGAGGTTGGTATCACCGGCACAGACGTCGTGAATGCGGTGCCAGAGCGCCTGGTTGACCAGTTGCAACTCGGCAAAGTCACGGGTCAGCGCCTTGAGTTCCCAGTCCGGCAACTGGCCTTCGCGCTGTTTGAACAGCTCGCGCAACACATACATGGAGACCGTGCGCAGCACAAATTCGCTGTCGCTGGCAAACGGCAAATGGTTACGGGCCATTGGCTTGAGGCGACTGAGGATCGGGCAACCCGAGGTGGCCATGATCACGCCCAGCAGCGAACGCATGGCCACTTCCAGATTGACCAGCTTGCTGTACTCACGCTCGTCGGTACGCACATGGGTCCAAGCCTTGCGAAAGGCCGGCAGCCCTTTGAAGTCTTCCACGACCGACTGTAAGTCCACCGCAGCCGGACAACTGGCATGCTCGCTGGACTTGAGCGGACAGTTGGTACACTTGTGATAATCCAGCCGGGTCCAGTCGCTTGCCGCGCTGCCACGGTCGGTGGCCAGCACCCCGCGCTCGATCTGAACCTTGTAATTGAACGCATGCTCGTCATCGAGCGTAATGCGGTATTCGACGGCCATTGGTCTCCCCTATTCGCCTTCCAGTTCCGCCCAGCGCTCCAGCAGGGCATCCAGTTCCTGTTCTGCCTGCTGCAAACGCAATAACAGCTGTTCGGTATGCGCATGCGGCTGCTGGTAAAAGCCCGGATCCGACACCTGCTGTTGCAGGTTTTGCAGTTCCTGTTCCAGTGCATCAATGTGCTCCGGAATGGCGTCCAGCTCGCGCTGCTGCTTGTAGCTGAGCTTTTTCTTGCTGGGCACTATGCCATCAGCGCCGGATTTCTGCAGCTGCTGTGCCGGTTTTTTTTCATTTGCTTGCTGCAGGTCAGTAACCGCTGCTTGTTCCCGCACCTGCATGGCACCTTCGGTCATGCCCAGCAGGCGTACCGAACCACCCTGGCGCAGCCAGTCTTCATAACCGCCAACAAACTCGTTCACCCGGCCAGTGCCGTCAAACACCAGCAGACTGGTGACCACGTTATCCAGGAAAGTCCGGTCGTGACTGACAATCAGTACCGTACCATCGAACTCGGACAGCACTTCTTCCAGCAGCTCCAGGGTTTCGCTGTCCAGGTCGTTGGTGGGTTCGTCCAGCACCAGCACGTTGGCCGGTTTGGTGAACAGCTTGGCCAGCAGCAGCCGCGCCCGCTCTCCGCCGGACAGTGCCTTGACCGGCGTACGCGCCCGCTGCGGGCTGAACAGGAAATCGCCCAGATAGCTAAGTACGTGGCGCGACTTGCCGTTGATGGTGATCTGGTCGCTGGATTCGGCCACGTTGTCGGCCACGCTTTTTTCCGGGTCCAGCTGGCCACGCAACTGGTCAAAGTAGGCCACTTCCAGCTTGGAGCCACGTTCAATGCTGCCGCCAGTCGGTTCCAGATCGCCCAGCAACAGCTTGAGCAGGGTGGTTTTGCCGCTGCCGTTGGCACCCAGCAGGCCTATACGGTCGCCACGCTGCAGCACCATGGAAAAATCCTTGACCAGCTCGCGCCCACCGGCATGGGCAAAGCGAATGTTCTCTGCCACTATCACCTGCTTGCCAGAGCGCTCGGCAGTGACCAGCTGCATACTGGCGGTACCCTGGCGCTCGCGGCGCTGGCTGCGCTCTTCACGCAGCGCTTTCAGCGCCCGCACCCGGCCTTCGTTGCGGGTACGGCGGGCCTTGATGCCCTGGCGAATCCACACTTCTTCCTGGGCCAGTTTCTTGTCAAACAGCGCATTGGCGGTTTCTTCGGCGGCCAGCTGCTGTTCCTTATGCTCCAGAAAACTGGCGTAATCACCGTTCCAGTCAATCAGGTGGCCACGGTCCAGTTCCAGAATGCGGGTGGCCAGATGTTGCAGGAAGGTACGGTCGTGGGTAATGAACAGCACGGCACCATTAAAATCCAGCAGCGCCTCTTCCAGCCAGGCAATCGCGCCAATGTCCAGGTGGTTGGTCGGCTCGTCCAGCAGCAACAGGTCCGGCTCGGCCACCAGCGCCTGCGCCAGCAGCACCCTTCTGCGCCAGCCACCAGACAGCTCGTCCAGCTTTTTATCCGCCGGCAACTGCAAACGGCTTAGCGTGCTGTCCACCAGCTGCTGCAAACGCCAGCCGTCACGGGCTTCCAGCTCCTGCTGGACACGGGTCAGCTCGTCCAGATCACCCTCGGTTTCCACCGTCTGGCTAAGCTGGTTAAAACGTGCCAGCAATTCACCGACACCAGCCAGACCATCGGCCACTACCTCGAATACGGTGCGCTGTTCACCACGCGGCAACTCTTGCGGCAGTTCGCCGATTTTCAGCCCCGGTGCCCGCCAGATCTCGCCCGAATCCGGCAACTGACTACCCTGCACCAGCTTCATCATGCTCGACTTGCCGCTGCCATTGCGGCCAATCAGGCACACCCGCTCGCCCTTGGCAATCTGCCAGGACACAGCATCCAGCAACGGATTCATGCCGTAGGCCAGCGAAATCTGGGACATTTTCAGCAAACTCATGCCGTTCTCCTGTAATAAAGTGTGCACCGCCCAGCCACAACAACAGGGCACATCAAGTGCGTGGATGTACCGTTCTTTTGCGCCAGAATTCCAGGCCACAGCCCGGGCCTGTGTGGATAGCGGAAACAAAAAAGCCGCAAATATTTAATTTGCGGCTTTTGAGTTATTTTTACTGCATGCGAGTGGTGCAAGTATTGCTATATGGTGGTGCTCCATCCGGGACATTACCTGAGCCGTTGCCACCATCAACTGGCATGTTCACCGGATCACCAGCGGGGGTAATCAATTCCACTTTAACACTCGTTAGCCTGATCTCATCACGGCAACTGAAGGTCTTATTCGTGTAACAGAGGCGGAGCTGGATGTCACGGACAGTATCACTGGGTTTGATGCCTTCAACATAGAGCGTGTCCGGGAAACTGGCGATGCTCCAAGCGACGCTCCTAGCCTTGTCGTGCGCAACTTCTGTCGTTTTACTCGTGTCCGCCCACACCTTGATCTTGTCGCCTCCCGCAACCTCCGAGAGGACCATCCCCC
>CAZVDA010000166.1:0-5299 GCA_964625365.1 uncultured Thiopseudomonas sp.
TTGATGCCCAGCATGCGGATCAGGATATTGCTGATTGCGCTGGTCAGCCAGACCACCGGATACAGCAACAGCATAAGGATCGACAGCAGGCGGCTGGCAGGAAAGGCGATGGTTTCAGGGCGCAGGGCGGCCAGGGTTTTCGGGGTGATTTCGCTAAAGATCAGCAGCACAATGGTCAGGCCGGTGGTGGCGATGGCGACACCGGCATCGCCCCAGAAATTGACTGCGACCACGGTGGCAATGGAGGCTGCCAGGATATTGACCACGTTGTTGCCGACCAGGATGGTGCCCAGCAAGCGATCGGGCTGGTTGAGCAGGCGGCTGGCACGCTGTGCGCCCTTGTGGCCTTCACGCTGCAGGTGCCGCAAACGGTAGCGGTTGAGGCTGAGCAGGCCGGTTTCCGAACTGGAAAAGAAAGCCGAGCAGATGATTAAAAAAACCAGGAAGCCCAGCAGGTAACCTATGGGTAAACTGTTCACGGGTGGTGGATGCCTCAGGCAATCAGAATGAATTCACGAACGAGTTTGCTGCCAAAGTAGGCCAGCATCAACAGGAAAAAGCCGATCAGGGTCAGGCGGATGGCTTTGTGCCCGCGCCAGCCAAGCTGCAGCCGGCCCCAGAGCAGTGCGCCGAAGATCAGCCAGGCCAGACAGGCGAAGAAGGTTTTGTGTGCCAGATGCTGGGCAAACAGGTTGTCCAGAAATAGCCAGCCGGTCAGTAGTGACAGGCTTAGCAGCCCCCAGCCACCCCATAGCAGCGAGAACAGCAGGCTTTCCATGCTTTGCAGTGGCGGAAAGCTGCGCACCCAAGCAGATACCGGGCGCTTGCGCAGCTGTTGTTCCTGGAGCAGCAGGATAATGGACTGCAACACGGCAATGCTGATGACGCCGTAAGCGAGGATCGACAGAAGAATGTGCGCCAGTACGCCGGCATCCTCATTGATGGGCTGTATGTGGGCATTGCCGTTGACCAGCAGGGTGCCGGCGATGGCAAAGGTGGCCAGTAACTGGAAGGGCGCCAGCATCAGGTTGACGGCCAGGCACTTCATGCAGGCCAGCACCAGCAGCACAATAAATAGCGAAATCAGGCTGGCGGCATTGAAGAAGCTGAGCCATAGCCCCTGTTCATTAAATAGCAACGGGTACAGTGCCAGCCCGTGGCAGGCTGCGGCCAGCAGGCCAAGACCGCCAATAAGGGGAAGGGAAGGCGTGCGCCGGCTCAAAAAGCATTGTGCCAGATAGGCACTGTTTGCCAGATAAAGCACCATGGCCAGTATGGCTGACAAAACCGGAGGCATGTTCACCTGTGCAGTGTCGTTGTTAAAATAAAGCGCAGAGTTTGGCATAAAACGCCCCCGGGATAAAGCGGATCAGGATTGGCGGGCGTGGCTCGGGCTTGTACATAATAACCTTTGACAGTTGGGCAGCCGGGTACTAGAATGCCGCGCCTATGTCAAACGCCCCGATTCCAAACCAGGTTGATCCACGCAGGTTTGCCGACCGCGCCCTCAGTTTTCAGGGCCAGTTTCCGCAGAGCTGTTTTGCACGCCTGGCAGAGCTGGTAACCCGCACAGACGGTGAAGTTAAGGTTTCGCTGTCTTTTTTGCGTGATGAGCAAAAACTCGTGGTGGTACGGATGAGCATGTCGACCCAGGTTGTCATGACTTGCCAGCGCTGCCTTGAGGATGCCCTGTTGCCGGTCGGGGGTGAGTATCAGTATGTGGTGGTCCGGCCCGGTAGCGATACCAGCCTGATACCGCAGGAATATGACATTATAGAGCTGGATGACGAGCCGCTGGATGTGCGGGCGCTGGTTGAGGAAGAGCTGTTGCTTTGCCTGCCCATTGTTCCCAAGCACCCGGACGATGCCTGCGAGCATCCGCAAGGCTATGTCGAGGCAGAGTTGAGCGGCGAGGAGGTTGCAAGATCCAATCCGTTCAGTGTGCTGGCGCAGTTAAGGAAACCCTGAAAATCGCCAGTCACGACAAGTAGCCAGCCGTTATGGCCGGCACTTTTCAGAGTTTCCTTGAAGCAACGAATTGAAAATTCAGGAGTATTAAAATGGCTGTTCAACAGAACAAAAAATCCCGTTCCGCGCGCGACATGCGCCGTTCCCACGACGCACTGACCGCCAAGGCGCTGGCTACAGACGGCAAGACCGGTGAAGTTCACCTGCGTCACCACGTATCCCCAGAGGGTGTATACCGTGGCCGTCAGGTAATCGCCCAGGGTTCTGACGAGTAATCCTTGACTGCAACCTGGCTTGCAGTTGATGCAATGAGCGGGGACTACGGTCCCCGCGTCATTGTGCCCGCCTGTTTTTCGGCCCTGCGCCGTAATTCCTCTCTGCAGATCATCCTGGTAGGCGACCCTGCCCGGCTGTCCCTGCTGCTGACAAATACACCTGCCGAATTATCTGCCCGTCTGCGTGTCCATCCCGCCACCGAAGTGGTGTTGATGGAAGATCCGCCGGCGCGCATGTTGCGTGGCAAGCCGGATTCCTCAATGCGCGTTGCGCTGCAACTGGTCCATGACGGGCAGGCTGCGGCCTGCGTTAGTGCCGGCAATACCGGTGCGCTGATGGCTTTGGCCCGGCATGTGCTCAAGGTGATTCCGGGTATTGACCGGCCAGCGATCATGACCTCCCTGCCGGCTGCCAGTGGTCCGGTGCATTTGCTGGATCTGGGTGCCAATGTGGATGCCACGGCGGACCAGCTGGTGCAGTTTGCGCTGATGGGCTCGCTGGCGCTGGAGCTGGATGGCGTGGCGCAGCCGCGGGTTGCCTTGCTGAATATTGGTATTGAATCCATCAAGGGCAGCCAGCAGGTACGACTGGCTGCGTCCTGCCTTGAGCAGGCCGGCTCGCTCAATTACACCGGCTATATAGAAGCCGACGCTGTATTTCGCAACGAAGCCGATGTGGTGGTGTGTGACGGCTTTACCGGCAATGTGCTGCTGAAAACCACCGAGGGCGCGGCCCGCCTGATGGCCAGCCAGTTGCGCGAAGAAGCGGGGCGAACCCTGTGGCGCAAGTTGCTGGCGCTGCTCAATCGCGGGCTGTGGCGCGAGCTGGGCCGGCGCTGGTCGCCGGACCGCTATAACGGTGCGGCGCTGCTGGGCGTCAACGGACTGGTGATCAAGAGCCATGGCGGAGCAGGCGAGCGGGCCTTTCTGGCTGCGCTGGAGCTGGCAGCGCGCATGTCACGCGAAGACCTGCCGGCCCGCCTTGCACAGCGGCTGGATGCGCTGGACGGCCTGTGCAAAACAGCTCGCTGATGGTTGCCGGTTGTGTGACCTGCATGGCGGGGCCATCATCCAATGGTCGGTTTGTTTATATTGCAACGGGCGTGGCAGACTGCGCCCGATCATTGACCAGGTAGAACTAGACTGATGACTGCATCCCTTGCATTTGTATTTCCCGGCCAGGGCTCCCAGGCCGTGGGCATGCTTGCCGAACTGGCCGCTGCCGAACCCCTGATTGGCGAAACCTTTGCCGAAGCCTCCGCTGCGCTGGGCTACGACCTCTGGGCGCTGTGCCAGCAGGGCCCGGCCGAACAGCTTAACCAGACCGACAAAACCCAGCCCGCGATCCTGACCGCATCGGTCGCGCTGTGGCGTCTGTGGTGTGCGCGGACCGGCGTGCGTCCGGCCTTTGTTGCCGGCCATAGCCTGGGTGAATATTCCGCGCTGGTAGCTGCAGGCTCCATGGAACTGGCCGCTGCGGCAAAACTGGTTGCCCGTCGTGGCGAGTTGATGCAGCAGGCAGTACCTGCCGGCACCGGCGCGATGGCGGCCATTCTTGGCCTGGAAGACGCCGACGTGCTGGCTGCCTGTGCCGAAGCGGCGCAGGGTGACGTGGTCAGTGCGGTCAACTTCAATGCGCCGGGCCAGGTGGTGATTGCCGGCAGTGCGGCGGCGGTTGAGCGTGCCATTGAGGCCTGCAAGAGCCGGGGTGCCAAGCGCGCCATGCCGCTGCCGGTCAGCGTGCCTTCGCACTGTGCGCTGATGAAGCCGGCGGCTGAGCAGTTTGCCGCCGACATCGAAGCGGTCGGACTCAAGGCGCCGCAGATTCCGCTGGTGCAGAATGTGACCGCTAGCGCGGTCGATAACCTCGACGCGCTGAAACAGAATTTACTGGCCCAGCTCTACAGTCCCGTGCGCTGGGTCGAGTCCATGCAGTGGCTGGGTGAACAGGGTGTTACCGATCTGGTTGAATGTGGTCCCGGCAAAGTACTGGGCGGCCTGAACAAACGTTGCCTGAAAGGCGCGGCCAACCACAGCCTGGATACGCCTGACGGCTTGTCTGCCTGTCTGGCAACACTGGTTTGAAGAGGGAGAACAGAATGAGTCTTGCAGGAAAAACAGCCCTGGTAACCGGCGCCAGTCGCGGTATTGGCAAAGCCATCGCGCTGCAGCTGGGTGCGCAGGGTGCCACCGTGATTGGCACAGCCACCTCCGAAGGCGGCGCAGCGTCCATCAGCCAGTATCTGGCGGAGGCCGGCATTCAGGGTACTGGTCTGGTGCTGGATGTGTGCAGCGATGAATCCGTTGCCGAAGTATTTGCCCGGATTCAGGCCGACTTTGGCGCGCCGCTGGTGCTGGTCAATAACGCCGGCATCACCCGTGACAACCTGATGATGCGCATGAAGGACGACGAGTGGTATGGCGTGATCGACACCAACCTCAACAGCCTGTACCGCGTCACCAAGGCCGCCCTGCGCGGCATGACCAAGGCACGCTGGGGCCGCATCATCAGTATTGGTTCGGTAGTGGGTGCCATGGGCAACGCCGGTCAGGCCAACTATGCAGCGGCCAAGGCCGGTGTTGAAGGTTTCAGTCGCGCGCTAGCGCGCGAGCTGGGTTCCCGTGCGGTTACCGTCAACACGGTGGCTCCTGGCTTTATCGATACCGACATGACCCGCGAGCTGCCGGATGCACAGAAAGACGCACTGCTGACCCAGATTCCGCTGGGTCGTCTGGGCGATGCCGCAGAAATTGCCAATGTGGTGGGTTTCCTGGCGTCGGAGCAGGCCGCTTATGTCACCGGTACTACCATTCCGGTAAATGGTGGCATGTACATGTAAGCGGTTTGGCGCACTGGCGTCATTGTGTTTGCATAAAAAGAGTTTTTACATTGGGACAACCACGCAATTGTGCGTATAATGCCCCCTTTGTTTGAATGGCAGCATGGGTTGCCTTGTTTATCCATCAGGAGCAAAAAAGAAGATGAGCACTATCGAAGAGCGCGTTAAGAAAATCGTAGCCGAGCAACTGGGCGTCAAGCTGGAAGAAGTTACCAA
>CAZVDA010000167.1:0-5245 GCA_964625365.1 uncultured Thiopseudomonas sp.
AATGCCAATGGCGGATCATTAGGAGTATATGCAGGAGATGTTCGTTATAACAAAGCAAATTGCTTTGAAACCTTCCCCTTCCCCGACCCCAACGAAGAACAAAAGCAACACATCCGCGAACTGGCCGAACGTCTCGATGCCCACCGCAAGCGCCAGCAGGAGCAACACCCCGACCTGACGCTCACCAATATGTACAACGTACTGGAAAAACTGCGCTCCGGCGAGCCACTGACGGCCAAAGAAAAAACCACCCACGAACAAGGGCTGGTATCCGTGCTGCGTGAACTGCACGACGACCTCGACCGCGCCGTCTTCGATGCCTACGGCTGGAACGACCTCGCCGAACAACTGGTCGGCCTGCCCGGCGCCACCACCCCGCTACCCGACAAACCCGAAGCCCAGGCCGCAGCCGAAGAAGAACTGCTCAAACGTCTGGTCGAACTCAACGCCCAACGCGCCGCCGAAGAAGCCCAGGGCCACATCCGCTGGCTGCGTCCCGACTACCAAAACCCCACAACAGCTAGCGACTCTGTAAACGGCATTACCCACGACCCCGATTGCAGGAGCGGCTTTAGCCGCGACCCCGACATCAGCGAACAAACCGAAGCCGACCTGCACCACGACGACGCAGAAAACCCGTCCACCGCCACCAGCGCAGCCACCGGCAAAACCACCTGGCCCAAAACCATGCGCGAACAAATCACCGCCGTGCGCACCGCCCTAACCACCGCCCCCCAAACCCCCGAACAACTCGCCAGCCAGTTCAAACGCAACCCCGTCGCCGCCGTGCAATCCGTCCTCGACGCCCTGCAAGAACTGGGCATAGTCACCGAACAAGACGGGATATATACGCTGGGAGGAGGTAGTTAAGATGACTACTGCAATGAAAACACACGAAGAAAGCCTGCAAAACATCACCAACGTCCTTGCACAGGAATCAGGGTTGGCATTTGCCGCTCTGGTTGGCAGCCGCGCCACAGGTAAATATCGTCCTGATAGCGATTGGGATATAGCCCTGATGTGGCATGACGGCGTGGATGAGTGGGAATTATTAGGGAAAACCGAAACCCTGCGCCGCGCTTTGGCAGCAGCAATAGACGTAGAAGAAACCGCTATTGACCTGATTGACCTGCGCCGTGCTAATTTGGCCATGCATGCCAGCGTATCTGAAGTTGGCCAGCCATTGTGGTTGGCCAACAGTCTGTACTGGGACAGGTTTTTACAACGCACCTGGCGAGAAATTGAAGATTACAAATGGGAGCACACTTATGGAGCTTGAGCTTTACCAGGCTGAGACAGCCCGCATGGCTGCCACACAGGCCGCCAGTCTTGAAGATGCCCGTCAAATACTCGCTTCTGGCCGCCCCTTGTCTCGCCTTGAGTTTTCCGGCTTGCAGCGTGCCTTACAGGTCAGCATTGAAAACGCCATCGGCAAAGCCAAACGCTGGCTGAAAGAGCGCGGACAGGTTGTACCCATATCTGCCTACGATGCTTTTAACGCACTGGCCAGCATAGGCTTGCTGCCTGCCGATGACCTAACCGCCTGGAACGCCATAATCGGTTTGCGTAATCGCCTTGTGCATGACTACATGAACATCGACGAGCAGCTTGTTAAAAACTTGGTGTTAGAAAGAAAGGAACAGCTGGTGCTGGACTTTTTACTGCGGGATTATCCGGGCTAATCGCCGGTCAACTCCATTTTCCGTGTACGGTGAAATTGATGTACTGCCATTCCCAGCAGTTCAGCCGCTTTGGACTCGTCGACAATACCTTCGGCCAGCGCCCGGTACGGCGGTAGCGGGAGCGCTGGCCTGCGTCATTGCCTGACGGGCAATACCGTCCTGAATACCTGACTTTTTATGCTACAGTAGCAGCTGTCCCGCCTGGGCAGACCGAAGCATGTATCCGGGAAGTCACAGCTGGACTGAAAATCATAAAAAGACCCCGCCTGTATAACAGGGGCCTAATCCAGCTCCCAACAAGGTAAACAGCATGAAAACACCCGTTCGTACCTCCATGACCGCCCTGGCCCTGGCCGCACTGCTCAGCGCCTGTTCCGATGATGCCGCCGACAAGCCGCAGGCCAGCGCTCCCGCTACCGCCGCCCCGGCCGCCGCCCAGGCACCTGCTGCTGCCGACAAGCTGCAAACCCGCTTTGTCACTATCGCCACTGGCGGTGCTTCCGGCCCCTACAACATCATCGCCACCACCATGGGCGAAATTTTCAACAAGACCTACGGCGTCAACTCCAAAACCCAGACCACCGGCGCATCGGTTGAAAACGTCAACCTGATGGCCCAGAAAAAAGTGGAAATGGCGTTCCTGATGAGTGACGTACTCAGTGATGCGCTGGCCGGCGAAGGCAACTTCAAGGCGCCAATTGACAATGTCCAGCAGATTGCCGCGCTCTACCCCAACTACGTCCAGATCGTTACCTCAAAAAAATCCGGCATCAAGACCCTCGAAGACCTGCGCGGCAAGCGTGTCGCCGTGGGTGCCCAGAACTCAGGTGTGGAAGTCAACGCCCGCAACCTGCTTAACGGCCACGGTATCGAGTACAGCGACCTGAAAATCGACTACCTGGGTTACGCCGAAGCCGCTGATGCGCTCAAGGCCGGCAAGCTGGACGCCGCCTTCCTGACCAGCGGCCTGCCCAACGCCTCGCTGCTGGAGCTGGAACAAAGCTTTGACCTGCAGATGGTCAGCGTCAAGCCGGAAAACGTCGAGCGGATCGCCCAGGACAAGAGCTACTTTGTGTCCCTGGAAATTCCTGCCAAAACTTACGGAAACGAAGAGCCGGTAGCTACTGCCGCAATCATGAACGCCCTGGTGGTGCGCTCGGACCTGTCGCAGGAAGACGTCTACAAGCTGACCAAGACCTTCTTCAACAGCCTGCCGCAGCTGCAAAACTCGCACCAGGCCATGAACGATGTGTCACTTGAAGCCGCCCAGCAGGGTCTGGTTGCTCCATTGCACCCCGGAGCCCAGCAGTTCTATGACGAGCAGGCCGCCGACTAAACACCGCTGGCCGGGCCTTCTGAAAACGGGGGGTGCCTTGCTGGTACCGCCCGTTTTTCTATTGGTCGCCTGCTGGCCGGTCCACTATATCGATGCGCTCTGGCAACAGGGACGCTGCCGTCTTCCGGACCGGGGCTTTGCCCTGCAATGGCAGCACTCGGTAGAAAAGGAACAATGGCGCGAACACTACGTTCGCCAGGGACAGCACCTGTTGCTGACCCGCAGCCAGTTCAAAACCTATGGCGCCGGCACCCCCAGCAGCGGACGGTTGCACAGCAATGACGGACTGATCGATTACCAGATCGACCGCCGCCTGGAGCAACTCACCTGGGTGGTTTCCGCCAATGTCCAGTCGGCCCTTTGGCTAGACAACCAGGCCCTGCCTGTACATGGCCTGATTGATGACTATCATGTGCTTGACTTCAGTGTCAGGCGTTTGCCGCTTTGGCAGTTTTTACGAATGGATACCTGTCATGACTTCTTCAGACACGCAGGCAACACCCGCAGCCAGTGAACAGGAGCTGCTGGAAAAATTTGACAAGGCCTCGGTGCTGCGCAACATCAGCAACAAGCCGGTGGCCACACTGGTCTTTGCGCTGGCAGTAGCCTACTCGCTATTCCACCTGTACATCACCTACAACCCGATGCCCGAGCTACTGCAGCGCAGCGCCCACGTGGCTATCGGCCTGTGCCTGATTTTCTTCCTGTACCCGGCCCGCAGCGCGTCCAGTCGCAGCCAGGTCAGCCTGCTCGACTGGCTGCTGGTACTGGCCAGCGCCGGCACCTTTGGCTATCTGGCCATGGAATACCAGGCCATTGTCACCACCCGTGGCGGCATACCCAACACGCTGGATATCAGCTTCGCCATCCTCACCGTGGTACTGGTCATTGAAGCCACCCGGCGCATCATGGGCTGGATGCTGCCCATTCTGGCTTTGGTATTTCTGGCCTACCCCTTTATCAGCCATTTCGACTTCATGCCCGACCGGCTGCTGACCCGCGCCTTCGACCTGGGCGACATCTTCGGCCAGATGTATCTGAAAACCGAAGGCATCTACTCCACCGCCATTGGCGCGTCGGTGACCTTTATTTTCCTGTTCATCCTGTTCGGCGCTTTTTTGGCCAAATCAGGCATGGGGCAGCTGTTCAACGATCTGGCCATGGCGCTGGCCGGCCACAAACAAGGCGGTCCAGCCAAGGTTGCGGTCATTTCCAGCGGGTTCATGGGCAGTATCAACGGTACAGCGGTAGCCAACGTGGTGGGCACCGGTGCCTTCACCATTCCGCTGATGAAAAAAATCGGCTACGACAAGAACTTCGCCGGCGCCGTCGAGGCCAGCGCCTCGGTGGGCGGGCAAATCCTGCCGCCCATCATGGGCGCCAGTGCTTTCATCATGGCGGAAACCACAGGGGTCAGTTACGGTAGCATTGCACTGGCCGCCTTGCTGCCCGCCCTGCTCTATTATCTGGGCGTAATCGCCCAGGTACACTTCTGCGCAGGCCGGCAAAACCTCAAGGGTATCCCCAAGGCAGACCTGCCAAGAGCCAAGGAAGTCCTCAAGGAACGCGGTCACCTGCTGATTCCCATCGTGGCGCTGGTGGTATTGCTGTTCCAGTCGGTTCCGGTCAGCTTTGCTGCCTTCTACACCATCATCATCACCGTGATTGTCAGCAGCCTGCGTAAAACCACACGCATGTCGCTGCGCGATATCATTGAAGCCATGGCCGATGGTGCCCGCCAGTCACTGTCGGTGATGGCCGCCTGTGCAGTGGTCGGCATCATCATCGGCGTGGTCAGCCTGACCAGTTTTGGCAGCGTGATGACCTCCTCCATCATGAGTCTGGGTGCCGGCTCACTGATGCTGACCCTGTTCTTCACCATGCTGGCCTCGATGATTCTGGGCATGGGCCTGCCGTCCATTCCCGCCTACATCATCACCGCCACCATGGCCGCGCCGGCGCTGGCCAACTTTGACGTTCCGGTGCTGGTTGCCCACATGTTCGTGTTCTACTTCGGCCTGTTTGCCAACATCACCCCGCCCGTGGCGCTGGCCGCCTTTGCTGGCGCGGGCATTGCCGGCGGCGACCCGATGCGTACCGGCTTTATCTCCCTGCGACTGGCGCTGGCCGGCTTTATCGTGCCGTTCCTGTTCGTCTACAACCCGGCGATGATGATGATCGACGTTACCGGCCTGCCGATGAACGCCCGCGAGTTCCCGCTGCCACC
>CAZVDA010000168.1:0-5178 GCA_964625365.1 uncultured Thiopseudomonas sp.
GCAACAGCAAAAAATCACGCAAATACGCCCCCTTACCAGAGATGCATTGCTCCAGCTGCGCGAATACTACCGCATCGGTCTGACCTACTCCAGCAATGCCATTGAGGGCAACACTCTGACCGAGAGCGAAACGAAGGTGGTCTTAGAGGACGGACTGACCATAGGCGGTAAGCCGTTACGTGACCACCTGGAGGCCGTCGGCCATAGTGAAGCCTTCAACATGGTTTATGAATTGTCGCAATCCGGCACGATTGATGAGCAGTCCATCCTTGATATGCACCGCCTTTTCTACCATCGCATAGATAATCAAAATGCCGGACGTTACCGCACAAAAGGGGTTATCATAACCGGCACCACCTACACGCCCCCGCCACCTTCTAAGGTAGCAGCAGCCATGCAGGAATTTGTTTCGCAGATATCGGAACAAAGAAACGTATTGCATCCGGTGGTTTTTGCCGCATGGCTGCATATCAGGCTGGCAAATATCCACCCCTTTATTGACGGCAACGGCAGAACCGCCAGACTGCTGATGAATCTTGCACTCATGCAGGCAGGCTACCCCATAACCATTATTCCGCCAGTGGTAAGGGGTGATTATATTGCAGCCCTGCAAGCATCCAATAAGGGCAACGATGAACCATTTACCAATCTGCTTTCCAATATGGTTTGGGAGGCACAGAGGGAATATTTGCGTCTGGTGCAGAGCCTGAATGAGGAATAGAAGGGCATAGCTCAACCGGAGAAAACCGCTCACAGCGGCGCACAGCGCGCCATCAAAGCGGCCCTGAGAAGTGATAACGCAAACCTAGGCCTTAACCACAAGATCCCCCTAGCCTGACGAGTTGAAAAAGCCGTACCCCTTCACGGCCCTGGCGGGTTATTTTTTTGGAATGGGGGGCAAAAGGAAGACAGCAAATGACAACGACTAAGCAGAAATACTACCCCCTTGAAATTATTGCCCGAGAACACAACTGTAGCTCAGTTGATGCCGCCCAGGCCGCTGAATCTGGAGGTTTAACGTTTTACGCAAAGAATGGAGAGTGCTTCAATGCCATTGAAGATGGAAAGCTGCGCGACTTATGCCCCAACTTTCCATGGGCTGTTGATGGGTTATTCATACGAACATCAGATAAAACAAAACTTGATATCGCTATTGGAGCAGCCGAGCAGGAATACGAAGACGCGTTTGAAAAGGCAGTGGATCTTGGAAATTTGCGAGACGAAAAATCGCAGTACGAGCGAATTGATCCCGAGACCGTCACTGAAATAGAAAAGAAAAAAGACATCCTCCAAAAACTCGACAAAAAAATATCCGCCCTTGAGGCATATTTCAGATATGAAGATATTGAGCCAGAGCACCATAAAGAGCTCCCACATAATCCTGATGGCAGAAATCGGGAGCCACTACGCGAAGCGCTTGAATACGCATGGGATAATATGAAAAATCAAGGGAATACAGCAGCTTTAGAACCAGGCAATCTCAGTGCATTCTTGGTAAACCTCAAAAAAATGATAGACGAAAATTCAGAACAGTTTAGCGAATACGTGGATGAGCGGATTGAATACGTTAAGCCAAACTCTTGGGGCGATTGCATCAAGACCCAAGATAAACAACTCAATAAGAAAAAGCACTATAAATCAAAGACTTACAAGAGAGATGCGATATCTAAAACTCTAAGCACAATGCGGAAAGAAAAAAACAAACTCCCTCCATTTTAATTCGCAGAACTGAGTTTAACGAATCGCAAAATCGCGGTTCTGCGAAAACACCACCTGTATCGTTTCCCATATAGCAACGGGGCGCCCCCTAATACCTAAGGGAACATAAACGATGCAGGAGGTCATATCATGATCAAAAACAACACATCCACACTTGAAACAATCCTCAATTCCATTTCTGAAAACGCACCACCGGTTGTTACCCGAACGGAAATAGAAAAAATTACCGGCGGAGCAATCAAAGCCAAAACACTGGCTAATGCCGATAGCCTGGGAGTCGATTGCATTCCAGAACGGCTGACCATCGGTCGTAAAGTCTGCTACCCAACCTCGGCGTTTATTGTCTGGTTGCGTTCGCGTATGCAGGAAGCAACTCCCGAATCAGAGGAGGTGTAACCATGCAAAAAGTAAAAGGGACAACCCCTCACGGAGCCGCCCCTAAAACTATAACCACCTGCGAAAATAATACATTAAATCAAATGCTTACGCAAATAGAAACCATCCTGAACGTTGGGATAAACCTTATCCTTACAGAGTTTGCTGTGCTGGTTGTAGTGCTGGGATCGGAGGTGCGTGTATGAAAGATGACAACATTTGCCGCAAACCCCTTGTCTTACCTCCGCCTATGAGTGCGGGTCTGTACAGGCATTTAAACCAATACAAAAGCACCCTTCTTTACCACAAGGACTACCGGGTTCTTTCCTCCATGATCGATTCCATTGATTTCCTGCTCAACGAGGACGAGCGGGTCAGGAAAGGGGTGGTTTGAATGCCAGTAAGTAAATTCATGGAGGCCATGACTGACGCCGGATTGACGCCCCCGCCTGACATTTCACCGGACGGCAGTATTCATCGCTTCGATGTGGAAGGTGATAGGCCCCACAGTAAGAACGGCTGGTATGTACTCTTTGATGATCCCCCGGCGGGCGCTTTCGGTGATTGGCGGCGGGGCATAAAAGAAACCTGGAGCGCCAAGGAGTACAAAGCCCTTAGCCCCGAAAAACAGGCACAGCATAAGGCCAATATGGAAGCCGCCAAACGCGCCAGAGAGCAGGAGCAGGAGCGGATGTATGCAGAGTGTCGGGAAGCATGCGCCGCCATATGGGAGCAAGCCAAACCAGCACCAGCAGATCATCCTTACCTTATATCGAAGGGTGTTAAACCTCACGGCCTGAAAGTGTACAAGGGTGCGCTGTTGGTTCCGGTGCGCGATGGAGAAAACCTGCATGGACTACAGTTTATCAGCGCCGACGGAGAAAAGCGCTTCAAGAGCGGTACGAATAAGCGGGGAAAATATTATTCCATTGGAGGCAGACCTACCAAGGTTCTGTATCTGGCTGAGGGTTTCGCAACTGCTGCCACTGTCCACGAGGCAACGGGCCACCCTGTAGCCGTATGCTTTGACGCCGGGAATCTGCACCCTGTACTTAGCACATTGCGCCATAAAATGCCGAAAATACAAATGATTTTATGTGCTGATAATGACAGAACCAAGGAAGTGAATACGGGTTTGGTTAGGGCCACTGAAGCGGCACAGGCTGAGGGGGCGCTACTGGCAGTACCACAATTCCCGGAAGGTGTGTCCGGCACAGACTTCAACGATCTGGCCCAGGCTTGCGGACTGGAAGAAGTGAAAAGGCAGGTTGAGGCTTGTGCGGAACCCTCAGCAGAGCAAAGCGCAGATAGCAGGGCTGATGATGAGTGGGAAGAGCCTTTGCTCTTTGGTGAATCCAAGCCGCCAAAGATACCCACCTCTTTACTACCTTCATGGTTGGCAGAATATGTTCAGGCTGTTGCAGCCAGTACGCAGACACCCCCGGAAATGGCAATCATGCTGGCACTTTCAACAGTTGCGACCTGTCTACAGGGTAAGGTTGAAGTTTCACCATATGGCGATGACTACAAGGAACCCGTGTGCCTCTGGACTGTAACCGCCCTGCCCCCGGCAAGCAGAAAGACCGCAGTGATTGGAGCCTTAACCGATCCGTTGCAGGAGTGGGAAAAACAGGAAGCAGAACGGTTGGCAGATTCCATCCAGGAGGCAAAAGCAACCAAAGCCATAAATGAAGCCCGTGTAAAAAAGCTCACCGAACAAGCAGCCAAGGAGGAAGATTTTACCCAGAGACAAACCATTACCCGTGAAATTTTAGAGATAAAGGAAAACACGCCTGAGCAGATTGAGCCGCCAAGGCTATGGACTTCGGACGTGACACCGGAACGCCTGCAAGGGCTGTTGGTAGAGAACGGTGAGCGTATGTCTCTGCTTTCTGATGAGGGGGGCATATTTGAAATAATGGGGGGCCTGTACAGCGACGGTAAAGCAAACCTCGATGTTTTCCTTCAGGCCCATGCGGGAAAGTCTGTTCGAGTAGACAGGGGCAAAAGAATGGCGCACCTGAACAGCCCTGTATTGTCTTTCGGTTTAGCTGTACAGCCTGACATTATTTCCAGCTTTTCCCAGGGGAGTAAGCGTAAGTTCAGAGGAAATGGGGCGCTTGCCCGGTTCATGTATGCCATGCCTGAAAGCAATATAGGCCGCCGCGATGTGCGTAAACGTTGCCCCATCCCCCAGGGAACAAAAGACAAATACCGTTCAGGCATCTTCAGGTTACTGGAGATGGAACCTGGCACTGATGCTGACGGCCATCTACACCCTGACCGCCTAACGCTTAATCCTGAGGCGCTGGAATCCTGGCTGGCTTTCTCCCAGTACGTAGAATCAAATCAAGGTGCAGGTGGAGAGTTTGAGCACATACAGGACTGGACAGGTAAATTGCCTGGTGCAGCCTTACGGATCGCTGGATTATGCCATGTGGTTGAGCACGGGCAGTCAATATCAACAATCAACCAGCAGACAATAGAAAAGGCCCTGGATTTGGCGCAACTGTTAATCGAACACGCTAAAGCGGCATTCGAGTTCATGGGGGCCGACAAGGAATCAAACGATGCTAAAGCCGTGCTCAGTTGGATACAGCGCCAGAACAGGGAAGAGTTTACACAGCGCGAATGTCACCAAGGCTTGCGGTCTCACTTCGCAAAGTCAGAGCACATCACCAACGCACTGGATATGTTGGCCGGTAGAGGAATTGTAAGCGCCCCCACCAAAGAGAAAACCGGGGGCAGACCTTCTATACGCTACAGGGTAAATCCGGCAGTCTTACGGGAAGGGGTGGCGTAAATGAGTTGGCGCAATTTTAAATCTAAACCTTCTACACAAAACACTCAAAAGACTCAAAACTACCACCTCCCCGAACCTGAAACCCCTTACACAAAACACTCAAAAGACTCAAAAGCCCCCGACCAGACACCTTTTGAGTCTTTTGAGGCTTTTGAGGGGCAGAGTGTGATTTCAGATTCACCCGCAATGAAGGAATCACAGGAAGGGGAACAGCCTGAGTTTGATGCAGAATACTGGGGGCGCAAGATTGAGCACTCCACCAGAAGAGCCATGCAGCAGGA
>CAZVDA010000169.1:0-5172 GCA_964625365.1 uncultured Thiopseudomonas sp.
TGCTGAATACCATTCACAATTTGCGACATTATCAGATGCTGATGGCCGGTTTACGCCCGGCCATCCAACAGGGTACATTGTCGCACTTTGTCGAAGATTTTTACGCCAGACGCGGCCTGCCCGTGCCGCCACTGGACTGATTTTTAACCCTAATAACAGGAGCTGTACATGAACTTTCTGATCCCTATGGCCTACGCCGACACTGCCGCAGCAGGAACGCCCCCGGGTGGTGAATTTATGCAATTCATTCTGCTGGGCGGTTTTCTGGTGGTGTTTTACCTGATGGTATGGCGTCCCCAGTCCAAGCGTGCCAAGGAGCACCGCAATCTGGTGGGTGGCCTGCAAAAAGGTGATGAAGTGGTTACCTCCGGCGGTATTGCCGGCAAGGTCACCAAGGTGGCCGACGAGTTCGTGATGGTCGAGGTTTCCGACAAGGTCGAACTGCGCTTCCAGAAGCACGCCATTGTTGCCGCGCTGCCCAAGGGCACCCTCAAGGCCATCTGATAATACGTTCAGGCAATCGCCGCCCGCCGGGTGGCGGTTGCTGATCCAGCTTTACCTGCGGGCCGGTTCCGGCCTGCTTCACTATGGGCGGCACCATGCTCAACAAATATCCCCTGTGGAAGTATCTGCTGATCAGCCTGATACTTTTCGTCAGTTTTATTTATGCACTCCCCAATTTGTATCCCGATGATCCGGCCATCCAGATCAGCGGCAACAGCAGTGCACTGGAGATCAGCCAGACTGATCTGGACCGTGCTGCCACTGCCCTGCGTGAAGCGGGCATCGAGGTCAAATCCACCGAGCTGGCCCAGCGTGGCGGCCTGCTGCGCTTGCACGAGCAGGAAGACCAGTTGCCGGGCAAGGAAATTGTCCGTCGTGCACTGGGCGACGACTACGTGGTAGCGCTCAACCTGGCACAGACCACCCCGGCCTGGTTGCGCTCGATTGGCGGCAGCCCGATGAAGCTGGGTCTGGACCTGTCCGGCGGTGTGCACTTCCTGCTGGAAGTGGATATGGACAAGGCCATTTCTGCCCGCCTCAAAGTGTATGACACCGAGGCGAAAAGCATTCTGCGTAAAGAACGCATCCGTTACCGTAGCATGCCGGGTCTGGAAAACGGCATGCAGCTGGGTTTTGACGACAGCGAAACCCTCAACAAGGCCCGCAGCCTGTTGCGCAAAAGCTTTACCGACTTTGAACAGCAAGTGGTTGAGCGTGGTGATCGCCAGGTGCTGCAGCTGACCCTGCTGCCGGCCAAGCTGATCGAGATTCGCGAATACTCCATCAAGCAGAACCTGACCACGGTGCGTAACCGGGTCAACGAGCTGGGCGTGGCCGAGCCGCTGGTGCAGCGCCAGGGTGCCAACCGCATTGTGGTCGAGCTGCCGGGCGTGCAGGATACCGCCGAAGCCAAGCGGATTCTGGGCAAGACGGCCAACCTCGAGTTTCGCCTGATGGCCGATTTTGACGCCTCCAAGGCCACTACCGAAATGTTCGAATTCCGCGAGGAAGGCCGTGCACCGGTGGCGCTGGAACGTAGCGTAATCATTACCGGTGATCAGGTGACCGACGCCCAGGCCAGCTACGACGAAAATGGACGCCCGCAGGTCAATATCCGTCTGGATGGCCATGGCGGCGAGCTGATGAACCGTGCCACCCGCAACTCGATTGGTCGCAGCATGGCGGTGATCTTTATCGAGCAGCGTCCGCTGACCCGCTATGTGAAAGAAGTCGTGGATGGTGTCGAGCAGGAAGTGGCGGTACAAAGCTTCAAGGAAGAAAAGCGCGTTATCAGTCTGGCTACCATCCAGTCGGCGCTGGGCAGCCAGTTCCGGATTACCGGCCTGAACGGGCAGGGCGAGTCCTCCGAGCTGGCGCTGCTGCTGCGTGCCGGTGGCCTGGCCGCTCCCATGTACTTTGCCGAGGAGCGTACCATCGGTCCGAGCCTGGGTGCCGAAAACATCGAGCTGGGCGTGAAGGCGGCCATTTACGGCTTTATCTTCGTGGCCATCTTTATCCTGTTGATTTACAAGGTCTTCGGTTTACTGGCGGTGCTGGCGCTGGGCCTGAACATGGTCAACCTGGTGGCGATGATGTCGTTGCTGGGCGCGACCCTGACCCTGCCGGGCATTGCCGGTATCGTGCTGACCATGGGTATGGCGGTGGATGCCAACGTGCTGATTTTCTCGCGGATTCGTGAGGAAATTGCCAATGGTGCCTCTGTGCAGCGGGCCATTCACGAGGGCTTCGACAAGGCGTTCTCGGCCATTGTGGACGGTAACCTGACCACCCTGCTGGTGGGCGTGATCCTGTTTGCCATGGGCACCGGTCCGATCAAGGGCTTTGCCGTGACGCTGTCGCTGGGTATCGTTACCTCCATGTTTACCGCCATCTTCGTCACGCGCGCCCTGGTCAATATGATCTATGGTGGCCGCAACGATCTGAAGAAGATCTGGATTTAAGGGGCATCACAATGAAACGCACCATTAATTTCATGGGAGTTCGCGTGATCGCCGTGAGCTTCACGCTGCTGCTGGTTCTGGCTTCGCTGGGCACCATTGCAGTAAAGGGTTTCAACTTCGGTCTAGACTTCACCGGCGGCACGCTGATCGAGCTTAACTACACCGAAGCGGCCGACCTCAATGCGATTCGCGGCCAGTTGCAGGCCGGTGGCTATGTCGATGCCTTGGTACAAAGCTTTGGCGCGGTCACTGATGTGCTGATCCGTACGCCTGGCGATGATCCCGAACTGGGCAAGCAGATTGCCGCTGTACTCAAGCAAAGCAGCAGCCAGGATTTCAGCATCAAACGGGTCGAATTTGTTGGCCCTGCCGTGGGCGAAGAACTACGCGACCAGGGCGGCATCGGCATGCTGGTCGCGCTGGCCGGTATCCTGGTGTACCTGGGTTTCCGCTTTCAGTGGAAATTCGGCATGGGTGCCATTATCGGCCTGGTGCACGACGTGATTGTTACTCTGGGTGTGGTGTCTTTTTTCCAGATCCAGTTTGACCTGACCGTGCTGGCTGCGGTGCTGGCGATCATCGGTTACTCGCTCAACGACTCCATCGTGATCTTTGACCGGATCCGCGAAAACTTCCGCCTGCTGCGCAACACCTCGCTGATCGACAACATCAACATTTCCACCACCCAGACGCTGCTGCGTACTTTGGCCACTTCCATCTCCACGCTGGTGGCGGTGGCGGCACTGTTGTTCTTTGGTGGCGATAACCTGTGGGGCTTTGCGTTGACACTGATGGTGGGGATTGCTGCGGGAACTTTCTCGTCCATCTACATCTCCAGTATTTCGCTGATCTGGCTGAAACTGACGGTGGAAGACCTGATTCCGCCGGTAGTGGCCGATGAAGTGGATGAAAGACCCTGATAACGAGCACAAAAAAACGGGCAGCCTAGGCTGCCCGTTTTGTTTTGAAGCCGGGAACCCGGCTACGGATAAGAGAGACCAGTGGCCCCGCTATACAGGAAGGCTCTGTAGGAGCAGGCTTGCCCTGCGACCGGCGCCGACGTCAATGCCCGTGTGATAATACTACACTCGCGGGACAAGCCCGCTCGTACAGGGCGCTTGTAGAAGCAGGCTTGCCCTGCGACCGGAGCCGACGTCAATGCCCGCGTGACAATTCTACACCCGCGGGACAAGCCCGCTCGTACAGGGCGCTTGTAGGAGCAGGCTTGCCCTGCGACCGGCGCCGACGTCAATGCATGCGTGACAATTCTACACTCGCGGGACAAGCCCGCTCGAACAGGGCGCTTGTAGGAGCAGGCTTGCCCTGCGACCCTCACACAGCATACGAAGTTGCGGTTTACTTGAAACTGGCCGGCACATGCGGCTGGATGCAGGTCAGGATGGCCTTGAAGCACTTGGGGTTACCGGCTACGACATGGCCCTTTTCCAGAAACTGGTGGCCGCCGGCAAAGTCGCTGATCAGTCCGCCCGCTTCCTGAATCAGCAGGGCACCGGCTGCCATGTCCCACTCGGACAGACCGTACTCCCAGAAACCGTCATAGCGGCCGGCAGCGACATAGGCCAGATCCAGACTGGCGGCACCGGCGCGGCGGATACCGGCACTTTGCCCGGCCAGTTCGCGGAACATTTCCAGATAGTTGTCGATGTGTTCCATTTGCCCGTCACGGAACGGGAAGCCGGTAGCCAGTACGGCGTGGGTCAGGGTGTTGCGCTTGGTGACGCGCAGGCGGCGGCCGTTGAGAGTGGCACCACGGCCACGGCTGGCCAGAAACTCTTCGTCCAACATCGGATCATAAACCACAGCATGTTCGACACGGCCACGGTATTTGCAGGCAATGCTGACCGCAAAGTGGGGAATGCCGTGAATGTAATTGGTGGTGCCGTCGAGCGGGTCGATCACCCACAGGTAGTCCGCTCCTTCGCCGGTGCCGGTCACGCGGGTGCCTTCCTCGCCCTGGATGCCGTGATCCGGATAGGCTTTGAGGATGGTGTTGACAATGGCCTTTTCGGCGGCCTGGTCAACCTGGGTGACATAGTCTTTGCTGTCTTTTTCATTGACTGACAGTGAATCCAGACGGTCCATGGAACGGACAATGATTTCACCGGCAGCGCGCGCAGCGCGCAGCGCAATATTCAGCATGGGCTGCATGGGGGAGTACCTGGGGTTGTTAAAGAAGAGGTGCGCATTCTAGCAGAAGTCTGCAGGCCGTGCGTTGAAGAAAAATGGCTTTTCCATGGCAACCTGCGGCCAGCTTGGGTAAGATTTGCCGTTTTCGTTCAGGCGGGGTTGCAGGTGCTTAACAAGGTGCGCGTGGTGCTGGTCAATACCAGTCATCCGGGAAATATCGGCGGTGCGGCACGGGCCATGAAAAACATGGGCCTGAGCCGGCTGATGCTGGTCGATCCCCGGGACTTTCCCAGCGCGGATGCGCGGGCGCGGGCATCCGGTGCCGACGACATTCTTGACGGTGCGCAGGTGGTGGCTACGCTTGAGCAGGCGCTAACCGGTTGTAGCCTGGTGCTGGGCACCAGTGCCCGCGACCGCCGTCTGCCCTGGCCGCTGGTCAACCCGCGGGATGCGGCCGGTGTGGTGCTTGGCCAGTTGCAGGGCGGAGCTGAAGGCGACATTGCGCTGGTATTTGGCCGCGAGCACGCCGGTCTGACCAACGACGAACTGCACCAGTGCC
>CAZVDA010000170.1:0-5128 GCA_964625365.1 uncultured Thiopseudomonas sp.
CGTGGCAACCCCGAACTGGGTCGTCGCTGCCAGGAAGTGATCGACCGCTGCTGGCAGCTGGGCGACAACAACCCGATCCGTTTTATCCACGACGTGGGTGCCGGCGGCCTGTCCAACGCCTTCCCCGAGCTGGTCAACGATGCCGGCCGTGGCGGCCGCTTCCAGCTGCGCGACATGCCGACTGCCCAGCCCGGCCTGAGCCCGCTGGAGCTGTGGTGTAACGAATCGCAGGAACGCTACGTACTGGCGGTGGACAGCGAAGACCTGCAACGCTTTGCCGACATTTGCGCCCGCGAGCGCTGCCCCTTTGCCGTGGTCGGTGAGGCCACTGAAGAAAAACAACTGGTGCTGGGTGACAGCCACTTTGACAACCAGCCGGTCAACATGCCGCTGGACGTGCTGCTGGGCAAGCCGCCCCGCATGCACCGCAGCGTGACCCGTGAAGACACCCCAGTCAGCGCTTTTGCTGCCGCCAAGCTGGATCTGGCCGAAGCAGTCAGCCGTGTGCTGCGTCATCCGTCGGTCGCCAGCAAGAGCTTTGTCATTACCGGTTCTGACCGCACCGTTACCGGTCTGGTGGCCCGTGACCAGCTGGTAGGCCCCTGGCAGGTGCCGGTGGCCGACTGTGCCGTTACCGCACAGAGCTTCGACAGCTTCTATGGCGAAGCCATGGCCATGGGCGAGCGCACGCCGGTGGCCAACCTCAACGCACCGGCCTCCGGCCGTCTGGCGGTGGGCGAAACCATCACCAACTTGGCCGCTGCCTGCATTGGCAAACTGAGCGACATTCGCCTGTCGGCCAACTGGATGGCGGCAGCCGGCCACCCCGGCGAAGATGCCCGTTTGTACGACACCGTCAAGGCGGTGGGCATGGAGCTGTGTCCCGAGCTGGACCTGACCATTCCGGTCGGCAAGGACTCCATGTCGATGAAAACCCGCTGGCAGGAGCAGGGTGTCGAGAAAACCGTGACTTCACCGGTATCGCTGATTGTCAGCGGCTTTGCGCCGGTGCAGGACATCCGCAAAACCCTGACTCCGCAACTGCAGCTGGATCAGGGCGACACCAGCCTGTTGCTGATCGACCTGGGCCGTGGCCAGAACCGTCTGGGCGGCTCCATCCTGGCGCAGGTGTATGCCGAGCTGGGCGATGTCACCCCTGATCTGGACCGTGCATCCGACCTCAAGGCACTGTTTGACAGCATTCAGGCACTGAATCTGGACGGCAAGCTACTGGCCTATCACGACCGCTCCGACGGTGGTTTGCTGGCGACTGTTGCCGAAATGGCCTTTGCCGGTCACTGCGGTCTGAACCTGAGTCTGGATGCGCTGGGTGTGTCTGCCGAACAGGCCAATGCGGCGCTGTTCAGCGAAGAGCTGGGTGCGGTCATTCAGGTGCGCAACGCCGATCTGGATGCAGTGGTCGAGCTGTTCAACCGCAACGGCCTGCAAGGCTGTGTCCATGCCCTTGGCCAGCCGCAAGCCGGCAACAGCATTGAAATCAGCCTGAACGGCGCTGTGCTGTACCGTGAGCAGCGCAGCCAGTTGCAGCGCATCTGGAGCGAAACCAGCTACCAGATCGAGCGTCTGCGCGACAACAGCGACTGCGTACAGCAGGAGTTCGATGCCCTGCTGGACGAGCAAAACCCTGGCCTGAACGTACAGTTGAGCTTTGACCCGGCGCAGGACATCAGTGCGCCTTACCTCAACCAGACCCGCCCACAGGTGGCCATCCTGCGCGAGCAGGGCAGCAACGGCCAGGTTGAACTGGCAGCGGCCTTTGACCGTGCCGGCTTTGCTGCGGTCGACGTGCATACCAGTGATCTGATCAGTGGCCGCATTTCGCTGGCCGACATGAAAGGTCTGGCGGTCTGTGCCGGCTTCTCCTTTGGCGACGCCTTTGGTGCCGGTGCTGGCTGGGCCAACAGCATCCTGCTGAATGCCGAACTGCGCGAGCAGTTTGCCCGCTTCTTTGCCCGCTGTGACAGCTTTACCCTGGGTGTTGGCAACGGTGCCCAGATGCTGGCCCGTTTGCAGGAACTGATCCCGGGTGCCGAGCACTGGCCGCTGTTTGCAGAGAACCGCTCCGAGCGTTTCGAGGGCCGCCTGAGCATGGTCGAGGTACAGGAATCTCCTTCCATCCTGCTGGCCGGCATGGCCGGTTCACGCCTGCCGGTGGCAGTGGCCTGTGCCAGTGGCCGTGCCGAGTTTGCCAGCGAAGACGCCCGTATCGCGGCCAACGCCTCCGGCCTGGTGGCGCTGCGCTTTACCGGTAATGACGGCCAGGTCAGCGAAGCCTATCCGGCCAACCCTTGCGGGACTCCGGATGGCATTAGCGGCCTGACCAGCCGTGATGGCCGTGTCACCCTGCTGATGACCAACCCGGAGCGCCTGTTCCGTACTGCCCAGCACAGCTGGCATCCTGCTGACTGGCAGGGCGACGACGCCCCCTGGCTGCGCCTGTTCCGCAACGCGCGGGTCTGGGTTAACTAAGGCTGTCGCCTGAACACACAACGCCGCCCACTGGGCGGCGTTGTTGTTTTTACGTCAGATTGGCCGGGACTGAAAAATACGGCCTGTTTTGTGACGGAATCCGGCGCAAAGTGCCTACCGGCGGTATAAGCTGTGCGCACTTTTTTCCTGTGTGTTTAAGGATGACTGATATGAGTATTTACGCCCTGAAACCGGCCTTCCAGGGGCTTTTGCGCCCGCTGGTCAAACGGCTGGCAACACGGGGCATCACTGCCAACCAGGTGACGCTGCTGGCCTGCGGCGTTTCCCTGCTGGTGGGGGTGCTGGTATGCGTGGCAGTAGCCATGGACCAGTTGCTGTTTTTATGGGCCTTGCCGCTGTGGTTTTTTGTGCGCATGGCGTTTAACGCCATTGACGGCATGCTGGCCCGCGAGCATGGCCAGCAAAGTGCGCTGGGCGGTTATCTCAACGAGCTGACCGATGTAGTGTCGGACTCCGCGCTCTATCTGCCGCTGGCGCTGGTGCCCGGTGTGACGCCCTGGCTGGTGGGGCTGGTGATGGTACTGGCGGTGATCAGCGAACTGGCCGGTGTGCTGGGCCAGGTACATGGCAACGGACGCCGTTATGACGGGCCCATGGGCAAGAGCGACCGCGCCTTTGCCATTAGCCTGACCGGCGTATTGATTCTGCTGGTGCCACAGTGGCCCTGGTTGCCCGACCTGCTGCTGGGGCTGGTGAACCTGTTATTGCTGCTGACGGTCTGGCGGCGGGTAGGCAACGGTTTGCGGGCCGGGGAGTGCTGACATGAAAAACTGGCTTGCCAATCAGCTGGCGCGCTTGCTGGATACGGTGCTGTGTATCTTTGTTTCCTTTGCCACCGGTATTTCCGCTCGGCATCCGTCCGAGCTGACGTTCGGTCCGCAGCGCAAGGTGTACTACGCCAACCACAGCAGTCATGGCGACTTTTTTCTGGTGTGGATTTCGCTGCCGCAGGACTGGCGCATGCAGGCCCAGCCGGTTGCCGGCGCCGACTACTGGCTGGGCAGCCACCTGCGTGCTTTCATTGCCCGGCGGGTATTCAAGGTGTTGCTGATCCAGCGCAACAGCAACCCCGAGCAGGCGATAGCTGCCATGGGCGATGCCCTGCAGCAGGGCCGCTCGCTGATCCTGTTTCCCGAGGGGACGCGCAATACCGAAGACGACGAATCGCTGCTGCCGTTTAAAAGCGGCATTTACCATCTGGCCTGCCAGAATCCCGGCGTGGAGTTTGTCCCGGTGTGGATCAACAACGTCAACCGCGTACTGCCCAAGGGGCGTATTTTGCCGGTGCCGCTGCTGTGCGACGTGAATATTGGCCAGGCGCTGCAGATCAATGAGGCCGAAGGCAAACACGAATTTGTCCAGCGGGCGCGACAGGCGCTGCTGGAGCTGGCACCGGAGCATGCACGATGAATCTGGAATTTTCCCTGTGGTGGCTGTTTGCGGCCATTTTCGGCATTTTGCTGGTGGCCAGCCTGTGCGGGCTGGTGCTGGCCCGCGTCAAGGGCGGCGACAACCCGACCATTCACAACCTCAATGCACGCATCCAGGCCTGGTGGGTGATGAGCCTGGTGCTGGTGCTGGCCTTTGTGGTGGGCCGTACCGGCTCAATTGTGCTGTTTTATTTGGTGTCCTTTGCCGCATTGCGTGAATTTGCCAGCCTGGTACGCAGCCGACGTGGCGACTACTGGGTGCTGGTGGCCTGCTTTTATCTGGTGCTGCCACTGCAGTACTACTTTGTCTGGGCCGGCTGGTACGGCATGTTTGCGGTGTTCATTCCGGTCTACGGCTTTTTGCTGCTGCCGGTGCTGGCCAGCCTGTCGGGCGACCCCAAGCATTTCCTGAACCGTGCCTCGCATATCCAGTGGTCGGTCATGATCAGTGTGTACTGCATTTCCCATGTGCCTTTTTTGCTTAACCTGCACATTGACGGTTTTGAGCAGAACATTTTGCTGATCATTTTCCTGGTGGCGGTGGTGCAGGCTAGCGATGTGTTGCAGTACATCTGGGGCAAGCTGCTGGGCCGGCACAAGATTGCGCCGGTGCTGTCGCCCTCGAAAACGGTGGAAGGCTTTGCTGGCGGCGTATTGTCGGCGACCGGACTGGCGGCGGCGCTCTGGTGGATTACGCCATTTACGCCCTGGCAGGCCGCCCTGATCGGCTTGCTGGTGTGCCTGATGGGCTTTGCCGGCGGGCTGGTAATGTCGGCGATGAAGCGTGATTTTGGCGTCAAGGACTGGGGCAAGATGATCCGTGGCCATGGCGGCATGCTGGACCGCGTGGACTCCATCTGTTTTGCCGCACCGGTGTATTTCCATGTGGTGCGTTACTTCTGGGGCGGCTAGCGGAGGCCGGACCCCGGCACCTGCAGGCCACTAGGGGCGGATTTCGATCAGAGTGTTGTCCTTGACCAGATCCCAGACTTCCTTCATGTCGCTGTTGGTCAGGGCGATGCAGCCGTCGGTCCAGTTCAGGGTATGAAAGTACCACTCCGGATACTCTTCGTCGGTGGGCGTGCCGTGCAGCATGATCATGCCGCCTGCCGGGCGCTGCAGGGCATAGGCGCGTTTGAGGTCGTGCACGTTGGGGTAGGAGATGTGCATGGCCAGATTGTATTTCT
>CAZVDA010000171.1:0-5120 GCA_964625365.1 uncultured Thiopseudomonas sp.
GGGACAACGGCCTGCAACACCTGCAACCGCTGCTGATGCAAAGTGCCGAGCAGCTGCTACAGGAAGTCATCCGCGACTTTGCCCCGCAAATTACCGCCGAGCTTGATAAACGCCTGCACCAGCACCTGCAGCAACTGATCAGCGAACAGGAGCAGCTACGCCTGTCACAGCAGGCCGGCACGCCTTTTCAGCCATAGCCCCCTGCCCCCAAGCCTGCTAAAATCGCGCCTTTCTGTTTTCCTACGGCAAGGTTTCCCCCATGAGCACGCAAAAACCCTCCCTGAGCTACAAAGACGCTGGTGTAGACATCGACGCCGGCGAAGCCCTGGTCCAGCGCATCAAGCATGTGGCCAAGCGCACCGCACGTCCCGAAGTGCTGGGCGGTCTAGGCGGTTTTGGTGCCCTGTGTGAAATCCCCGCCGGTTACAAACAGCCGGTACTGGTCTCCGGTACCGACGGTGTGGGCACCAAGCTGCGTTTGGCCATTGACCTGAACCGCCATGACAAGATCGGCATCGATCTGGTTGCCATGTGCGTCAACGACCTGGTGGTTTGTGGTGCTGAACCGCTGTTTTTTCTCGACTACTACGCTACCGGCAAGCTGAATGTAGATGTCGCCGCTGACGTAGTTGGCGGCATTGGCGCAGGCTGCGAACTGGCTGGTTGCGCACTGGTCGGCGGTGAAACCGCCGAAATGCCCGGCATGTACGAAGGCGAAGACTACGATCTGGCCGGCTTTTGCGTGGGCGTGGTGGAAAAGGCCGAGATCATCGACGGCAGCAAGGTGGCTGCGGGTGACGTGCTGATTGCCCTGCCCTCCTCCGGCCCGCACTCCAACGGTTACTCACTGATTCGCAAAATCATCGAAGTCGCCGGTGCCGACATCAACACCACTCAGGTGGACGGCAAACCACTGGTCGAGCTGCTGCTGGAGCCGACCCGCATTTACGTCAAGCCCGTGCTCAAGCTGATCAAGGAAACCGGCGCAGTCAAAGCCATTTCCCACATCACCGGTGGCGGCCTGCTGGAAAACATCCCCCGCGTGCTGCCCGACAACAGTCAGGCCGTGGTGGATGTAGCCAGCTGGACCCGTCCGGTGGTATTTGACTGGTTGCAGGAAAACGGCAACGTCGATGAAACCGAAATGCACCGTGTACTGAACTGCGGCGTAGGCATGATTATCTGCGTGGCCAAAGACGACCAGCAGCGCGTAATCGAGCACCTGCAAGCCAGCGGCGAGCAGCCGTGGGTGATCGGCCACATCGAAGCCGGTAACGGCAAGTCCGTGGTACTCAACAACCTCAAGCAGCACTAAGCATGAGCGTAAAATCCATTGTCGTGCTGATTTCCGGCTCCGGCAGCAACTTGCAGGCGCTGCTGGATCACTTTGCCAATCAGCCGCAACTGGCGCGCATCAGTGCGGTACTGAGCAACAAGGCCGATGCCTTCGGCCTTGAGCGCGCCGCCAAAGCCGGCGTGCCCACCCATGTGCTATCCCACCGCGACTACGCCGACCGCCTCAGTTTTGATCAGGCCATGATCGAGCATATCGACCACTACCAGCCGGATCTGGTGGTGCTGGCCGGTTTTATGCGCATCCTTACGCCGGAATTTACCCGCCATTACGCCGGTAAATTGGTCAATATCCACCCTTCGCTGCTGCCCAAATACAAGGGGCTGGATACCCACCAGCGTGCACTGGATGCCGGCGATGCCGAACACGGCTGTAGCGTGCACTTTGTTACCGAAGAGCTGGATGGTGGTCCGGTCATTGTTCAGGCACGTACCGCCATTGCCGCAGACGACAGCGCCGACAGTCTGGCGCAGAAAGTTCATGTGCTGGAACACCAGATTTACCCGCTGGCGGCACAGTGGTTTGTTGAAGGGCGACTGCAACTTGTTGGCAATTGCGCTGTCCTTGATGGTGCTGCGCTGCCTGCGTGTGGCAGCAGTTTTCCTCCTGCCCCCTGATTTCGGAGTTGCCTTTCATGCTGCGTATTACCCTGTCCCTGTTGCTGCTGGGCTTTGGCTGCCTGGCCAGCGCCCAGTCCCTGCAGCCTTTCAGCGCCAGCTATACGGCGGACTGGAAGCAACTTCCATTTACCGGCACCGCCGAACGCAACCTGCAACAACAGGCCGACGGCAGCTGGGAACTGGTTTTCAAGGCATCCATGCTGGTGGCTGGCGTTAGCGAATCCAGCCGCTTTGTTGTGCACAACGGCCAGTTGCAACCCCTGCGCTACAAGTACAACCGCAGTGGTCTGGGCAAACCGAAAAAGACCCGCCAGGACTTCAACTGGGACAACCATCTGGTCACCGGCAGTGACAAGGACGGCGACTACCAGCTCGAACTGCAATCCGGCGTACTGGACAAATCCAGCTATCAGCTGGCCCTGCAGGGTGACGTTGCCGACGGCAAAAGTACCCTCAGCTACCGGGTTCTGGATGGCGACGATCTGGATATTTACGACTTCCGCATTCTGGGTGACGAAGTCATAGAAACCCCGCTGGGCAGGCTGAATACAGTCAAGGTCGAGCGGGTGCGCGACCCGGGCCAGAACGCCCGCAAAACCACCCTCTGGTTTGCCCGGGACTGGAGCTTTTTGCTGGTTCAGCTCAACCAGGTCGAACGTGACGGCAAGGAATACACCATCATGCTTGAACGCGGCCAGGTAGCCGACAAGCAGGTAAAAGGACTTTAAACCCGTATCATCCAGCGGTTTTGCTGCGCAAAACACAGAACGACTGGCAGCATTGCTCGTGCCATCCTGGTCAGCGTAAATGCGAACCACGATTGAAGCTGTCATATCCAGGACACGCCCCCAAGTCTGCGGCATTCTGGCTGCTTCTAAAACGCTATACAAAACCATATACTCCCGTCATCGCAGCCACCGGCTGCCCTATCAGCAGGAGTTTGTTCATGGCTATCAAAACCCTTCGCGCCACCGGCCAGATGGGCGCCGGCATGACCATCGAGATCATGTGTGGTGCCCACAAGGTCTATATGGACCAGCCCAAAAATGCCGGCGGTGCCGACCTTGGCCCCGCACCACCCGAGCTGATCCTGGCCGCCTACGCCGGTTGCGTCGGCAGCATTGGCCGCATCATGGCTCACCAGGAAAAAATCGTCCTGCGCGGCATGCGCTTTGAAGTGGAAGCCGACTACAACCCCGACCGCCTGCTCGGCCGCGAAACCACCGACCGTACCGGCTTCCAGCAGGTACGCCTGAATGTCGAGATTGACGCCGATCTGGACGATGCCGCCAAACAGGACTTTCTGCAACGCATCGAAGCCCGCTGCCCGATTCTGGACAACCTGGCCAATGAAACACCGGTGGTCACCCGGCTAATCGGCTAGCCCGCCCGCCAAACAAAAATCCCCGCAAATGCGGGGATTTTTCATAACGTCCAGCCAGTGCAGACAATTATTCAGCCATCAGCGGCGCAGATAGGTTGAAAAATCTATATCCCCGACCGACAGAATTGCCTGTACGCGGTTGGTGGCATTGAGCTTGCGCAAAATAGCCGACACATGCGCCTTGACCGTGGTTTCGGCAATATCCAGCGTGTAGGCAATCTGCTTATTGGATTCGCCCTTGGCCATGCGCTCCAGCACCAGCAACTGCCTGCGGGTCAGCGCCTGCAACAGCTCGGGCGAGATGGTGGTTTCGCGCGGGGTGCGCACCGAGCCGGTTTTTTCGGCACGGATGATTTCTGCCGGCAAATAGACATTGCCCTGCAGCACCTGCTCAATGGCAGCGGTCATCTGCTCACGCGGCGTTGATTTGGTAATAAAGCCGACCGCACCATAGGTGATGGCTTGCAGGACGATATGCTTGTCCTGCTCGGCAGACACAATTACGACAGGAATGGTGGGGGCCTCGTTGCGGATGCTCATCAAGCCGTTAAGGCCCTGCATGCCGGGCATGTTGAGGTCCAGCAGGACCAGGTCAAGGTCGTCCTGCTCCACGGCAATTTCCAGCGCACTGTCCAGATTGTCGGTTTCGATCAGCTGACAGTCGGGAAAGCCGCTGCGTATCACACTGCAAATCGCTTCGCGAAACAGCGGATGGTCATCCGCGATCAAAATGTTGTACATGGCCCTTGCCTCACTCTAGTTATGGTTATTCTGGCGATGTTTCACGCGGCACAGGCTGCGACAGTTCCAGCTCGTATCCTGCAGCTTCCCAGGCATCTATGCCGTCACGCAACCAGTACAGCCGGGTGTATCCCCAGCCTGCGGCGCGTCTGGCGGCATTCCAGCCCAGCCAGCAGTCAGAGCGGCAGTAAAATACCAGCGGATGTGCGTAATTGCCATCCGTAGCCTTATCCAGGGCCGTGCGGCAGTACGCTTCCCACTCGCTGCTCAACACGCCCTCTCCGCAGTTGGCCAGCCACAGCGAGCCGGGAATATTGCGGTGTTCGGCCTGCAGGGTAAAGCGGCCATGCAGCCAGGGGTTGCCGTAGGCATCCACCAGCAAGGGCTGCGGTTGTTGCTGTTGCAGCTCAAGCAGACCGGCCGGCTCCAGGGTTTGTGCATAGTCATGCGTTAAAGGCGTCGGGCTACGGTAGCGCGTTGCCCTGTAGCCCTCGTCGGTAAACAAGTCATCGGCCTGGCTGGCCTGACTGCACAACAGTCCCGCCACCAGAGCCAGAACAGCGGTATTAATCAGCCTGCCCATCATAAGCCCTCCCTAGGTCTTGCCCCCATTTAAACGCAAAGGTTGCGGCCGTTAAAACTGTACGTTGCGCCTGCCCACACAGTACCAAAGTACTGTTTTTACGCAAAAACACAGCTGCAACCCGGTCAAGCACCCCTAAAGCAGCGCCAAAACGACACCAAAGTACTGCCGGCGCAACCGTCCTGCTCCATTAGCATGATTTGAAAACCGATACAGGATCGCCCATGAAAATTTTACTGGTAGATGCACACCCCGTAGTCCGTGAAGGTTTTAGCGGCCTGCTGCAGTCAGCCATACCGGAAGTGGTCATCCTGCAGGCAGCAACCGGCGAGCAAGCCCTGGAGCGCACCAGCCTGGATATTCCCGCACTGGTCGTCACGGATATCAGCCTGCCCGGCATCAGCGGCCTGGAAACCTGTCGTCGCCTGCTGCAAAGGC
>CAZVDA010000172.1:0-5117 GCA_964625365.1 uncultured Thiopseudomonas sp.
CCCACCGGCTGAGCACTATTGAACGCGCCGACCTGATTCTGGTGATGGATCAGGGACGGATTGTCGAGCGTGGTACCCATGCCGAATTGCTGGCGCAAAACGGCTATTACGTCCGCCTGCATGCCACCCAGTTTGCCGACGAACCGGAGGCTGGCGATGCCTGAACAACGCTACCGGCTGGAGGATTTGCTGTATCTGATGACACGCCTGCGTGACCCGCAGGACGGCTGCCCGTGGGATCTGGAGCAGGATTATCACAGCATAGTGCCGCACACCCTGGAAGAAGCCTATGAAGTGGCCGACGCCATCGAGCGCGAAGCCTGGGACGAACTGCCCGGCGAGCTGGGCGACCTGCTGTTTCAGGTGGTGTATTACGCGCAATTTGGCTGCGAGCAGGGGCGTTTTGAGTTTGACGATGTGATTGACGGCATTGTGCGCAAGCTGGTGCGCCGTCATCCGCATGTGTTTCCGGGCGGGCAGTTGCAGGCCCGTGCCGGTGCGCAGGATGTGCAAAGCGAAGAGGTGGCCGGCCAGTGGCAGGCCATCAAGGCGCAGGAACAGCAGGCACAGGGCAGAGCGGCCCCGGTCTCGATTCTGGCCGATATTCCGCTTAACCTGCCGGCTATGACCCGGGCAGTGAAGCTGCAAAAGCGTGCAGCGCGGGTCGGCTTTGACTGGGATGCAGTGCCGCCGGTGCTGGCCAAGATCCGTGAAGAACTGGCCGAGGTGGAAGAGGCGCTGGCAGCGGGCGAACAGGCCGCGATTGAACACGAAGTGGGTGATCTGCTGTTTGCCGTTACCAATCTGGCCCGGCATGCCGGTGTTGACCCCGAGCAGGCGGTACGCGGCACCAACCAGCGCTTTTACCGGCGCTTTAACCATATTGAACAGCAGGTGGCGGCGCAGGGCCGGCAACTGCATGAATGCAGCCTGCAGGAGCTGGACGCCCTGTGGGATGAAGCCAAACAACAGGAATCTGATCTATGAGTTTGTCGTTGCGTGACCAGCTGCTTAAGGCCGGGCTGGTGAATGAAAAACAGGCCAAGCAGGCCGAACGCCAAAAGAAAAAACAACAGAAAATGGTCAACAAGGGGCAGGCCGAGGCGGATGATTCCACCCGTCAGGCAGCTGCCCGGGCGCTGGCGGAAAAAGCTGCCAAAGACCAGGAGCTGAACCGCCAGCAACAGGAAAAGGCCGAGCAAAAGGCCCGCAAGGCGCAAATCAAGCAACTGATCGAAAGCTGCCGCCTGCCCAAACTGGACAGTGACGACTATTACAACTTTGTTGACCAGAAAAAGGTTAAACGTATTGCTGTCAATGAGTTGATGCGCAACAAGCTCAGCAGCGGCAGCCTGGCGATTGTCAGCCATGGCGGCGGCTATGAAGTCATTCCGCGTGATGCGGCGCTGAAAATCCAGGAACGCGACGCTTCGCGCATTGTCTTGCTCAGCGAACGTACCGAGGCACCGGAAGAGGACGATCCGTACGCGGCCTATCAGGTACCGGATGACCTGATGTGGTAACCGGCCGGGCGGCCTTTATGAGTCATGGCAAGCTGGCCCGTAAATTGCTTGTATTGCTTTGAAGTGTGAACGGGTTCATGGTGTGCCATAATAATGGCGTCAATAGTTCCGCCCTCCGGGGCGGGCCGGACAAGGAGCATAGTCAAACCACGCGCCTGTCAAAGCAGAATCAGGAGTTACGGGTATGAGTCAAAGCCCTTCGAGCCGGCAGATGTCGGTGCAAACCAAGATCAACATTGCCTTGCTGGCGGTGTTTTTTGTCGTCATGGCCACCTCGCTGGTGTTTACCGTGATGAGCGAGCGCAAGCTGGTGCTGGAAGTGGTCGAGCAGCAGACCAAAGATGCCGCCGACAGCTATTTCGACAGCATCAATACCATGATGCTGACGGGCACCATGGCGCAGCGTAACGTATTGCGCGACAAGATCATGGAGCGTCCGGGCGTAGTAGACGCACGCATCATCCGTAACGAAGGCATTACCGCCATGTATGGGCCGGGCTATGACCATCAGGCACCGGTCGACGATCTGGACCGGCGTGCCCTGCAGGACGAGCCGATTGTGCATATCGACAGCAGCAGCGGTGCGCGCATTCTTACCGTCATCAACCCCATCCACGCCCAGAAAGATTATCGCGGCACCAACTGCCTGATGTGCCATATGGTGCCTGAAGACTCGGTGGTCGGTGCAGTACGCATCAGCTATTCGCTCGACGAGCTGGACGCCAAAGTTACCAACAACCTTCTGGTGGCGGCGTTGATCCAGGCGGTGCTGCTGGTGCTGGGGCTGGCGGTGATCATTGCCATCGTGCGCCGCGTGGTGATTGTGCGCATCAACAACCTGCGCCGTACCATGCAGGACATGACCCGTGATGACGACCTGAGCCGTGCGGTAACCATTGAGGCTCATGATGAAGTAGGCGCCATGGGGCTGGCCTTCAACCAGATGATTGCCAAGTTTCGTCAAAGCCTGCAGGCGGTTGCCGGTGTAACCGGCCGGCTGGGCGAAGTTTCCGGGCAGGTGGCGCAGGTGGCCGACGATACCTTGCGGCAGGTGGTACAGCAGCGTACCGAAACCGACATGGTGGCCTCGGCCATGAACGAAATGAGCGCTACGGTGCAGGAAGTGGCAGCCAATGCGGCGAACACTGCAATGGCCTCGCAGAGTGCCGATGGCGAAGCCCGCCAGGGTGTTGGCGTGGCCGACGAAGCCAGCGCCGCGATTGTTGCCCTGATTGAAGAAATCGAAAACTCTGCCCGTGTCGTTGGCCGGGTGGAGGCCGATTCGGCCAGTATCAGCGAGGTGCTGGGCGTGATCAGCGGCATTGCCGAGCAAACCAATCTGCTGGCGCTGAATGCGGCCATTGAGGCTGCCCGTGCCGGAGAACAGGGGCGCGGCTTTGCCGTGGTGGCGGACGAAGTGCGCACGCTGGCCCAGCGCAGCCAGAATTCCACCGAACAAATCCAGCAAATGATCCAGCGCCTGCAGACTGCGGTGGCGGATGCGGTGGCAGCCATGGATACCGCACAGAAACGCGCCGCGCAAAGCGTGGATCATGTGCAAAATGCCGCCCACAGCCTGACCAGCATTGCCGGCGAAGTGTCGGGCATCAACGACATGAACATGCAGATTGCCACGGCCGCTGAAGAACAAAGTGCGGTGGCCGAAGAAATCAACCGCAATATTGCGACCATCAGCCAGATTGCCGACAGCACCTCGCAGGGTGCATCCAGCACACGTGAACACAGCGAAACCCTGGTGGAGCTGGCAACCGAGTTGCGCAGACTGGTTAGTCAGTTCAGACTCTAGAAACGGATGCAGGCCCTGCCGGCCTGCACCGGAGCAGAGGATTCCGCCATGACCCTTCATTCCACCCGCCTGGCCGGCAGCAGTTTGCTGGCTGAAGGCACCCGTGCATTTACCCTCGACAGACCGGCCGGTTTTGAGTTTGCGCCGGGCCAGGCGGTCGAGCTGGTGCTGGCCGACGCCCGTGAAGGCGAGGCGCTGCAGGATGTCAGCCATGCCTTCTCGCTGGTCAGTGCCCCCCACGAGTCGCAACTGGTACTGGCCACCCGCATGCGTGACAGTGTCTATAAAAACCGTCTTGCCGCGCTGCCAGCCGGCAGTAGTGTGCGGCTGGACGGTCCTTTTGGCAGCGCACTGGTGCCGCCGGAAGGTGAGCGTCCGCTGGTAATGATTGCCGGCGGTATCGGCATCACCCCCTTTATCAGCATTTTGCGCCACGCGGCCCGTCAGGGCTGGCAGCGTCCGCTGTTGTTGCTGTATGCCAACCGTCATCCGCAGGAAGCAGCTTTTCTGGACGAGCTGCAACAACTTGCACGGCAGTTACCGGAGTTCCGGCTGGTGGCCACCATGACCCGCATGGATGACGCTGATGATAACTGGGATGGCCCGCGTGGCTATCTGGACGAGGCGGCCATCCGTGATCTCTGTGCTGGCCTGCAGGAGCCGCTGTACCTGTTGTCCGGCCCGCCGGCGCTGGTGGAGAACATGCGTGACCTGCTGGAAGATGCCGGCGTGGATGACGACGCCATCCGCAGCGAAAGCTTTACCGGTTACTGATTTGTCATGCCGGCGACCACTGCATGTCCGGCTCCGTTCACCCACTTCCCGGGAGATATTCATGCCGCATCATGCTCAGGATGGCCTTACCGCCATGCAGGCCAAGGAGCTGGCCCAGTATCTGGCGTTTGCCCCCATTGCGTTCAAGGCTGCACGCAGCCTCGAACGGCTTGGCATTTTGAAAGCACTGGACGCAGCGGATGCTGCGGGTGCCACTGTGCAAACGCTGGCTGCACGGACCGGCCTGTCTGATTACGGTGTGCAGGTGCTGCTGGATATGGGGATGAGCACGCGGCTGGTGACCTTTGACGGCGAGCATTACCGGCTGGCCAAAACCGGTTACTTTCTGCTGCATGACGACATGACCCGCGTCAACATGGCCTTTACCGACGATGTCTGCTACCGCGCCATGGAGCATCTGGATGAAGCCATTCGTGAGGGTACGCCGGCGGGCCTGCGCGAGCTGGGTGACTGGCCAACCATTTACGAAGGGTTGTCGAAACTGCCTGAGCCGGCCCGCAGCAGCTGGTTCGGGTTTGACCACTTTTACAGCGACCGCGCTTTTCCTGAGCTGTTGCAGCGGGTGTTTTCCGGGCGTCCCGGCTGCATTGTCGATGTGGGAGCCAATACTGGCCGCTGGAGCAGCCAGTGCCTGAACCACGATGCGCAGGTACAGATGGTGCTGGTTGACCTGCCACAACAGTTGCAGCTGGCACGCGACAACCTGGCACAGCAGGGGCATGCCCGGCGGGCAACCTTTCACCCGGCCAATCTGTTGGACCCCGAGGTGCAATTGCCGCGCTGCGGCGATATCTGGTGGATGAGCCAGTTTCTGGACTGTTTTTCCGCACCCGAGATCCTGCACATCCTGCGCGCTGCCCACGCGGCGATGCCGGATCATGCCCGGCTGTACATTCTTGAAATGTGCTGGGACCGCCAGCAACACGCTGCAGCCAGCTACTCGCTGAATGCCACTTCGCTGTATTTCACCTGTCTGGCCAATGGCAACAGCC
>CAZVDA010000173.1:0-5098 GCA_964625365.1 uncultured Thiopseudomonas sp.
TCTTCGGCCATTTCCCGTACATCAGGATCGCTGTCCTTGAGCAGCGCCTGCGCCTCGGCCAGATCAGCCTTGAGTTTTTCCCAGCGCTGGTAAGCCTGCACCACCGGCTCGATTTCGGCATATTCCTTCGAGTAGTCACGGAACTGCTTCTGGTCGCTGATCACCTGCGCATCGCCCAGCAGGGCGGTCAGTTCTTCGTAACGGTCTTTCAGGGTATCCAGCCGGTTGACTAAAGAAGCCTTCATGGGGTTGCTTCACCTGGGGTAAGGCCAAAGAGTTCCTGTGCTACCGCCAGCGCTTCGTGGCGGCCATCGGCAGACAGGCGTTTGAGTTGTACGCTGGGGGTGTGCAGCAGCTTGTTGGTCAGGCCACGCGCCAGCTGTCTGAGCGCATCATCTGGCGAGGTGCCGTTGGCCAATGCACGCAGCGCTTTTTGCAGTTCTTCATCACGGACGGCCTCGCCCTGCTGGCGTACGGCACGCAGCACATCCACCGCCTCCAGCTCGCGCATGCGTCCCATGAAATCCATAGTGCCGCGTACCACCAGTTCTTCCGCGGCGCGGGCCGCACCCTGGCGGCTCTTGAGGTTGTCGGCCACTACTTCATGCAGGTCATCGACGGTATACAGGTACACATCGCCCAGCTCGGCGACCTGCGGTTCGATATCGCGCGGCACGGCAATATCGACCATGAAAATCGGCTTGTGGCGGCGCAGTTTCAGCGCCCGCTCGACCGCGCCCTTGCCCAGCACCGGCAACTGGCTGGCAGTAGAGCTAATTACAATGTCGCTATGCACCAGCATGTCGGGGATATCTGACAACACCACGGCACGACCGCCAAACTCGTCGGCCAGGGCGCGTGCGCGTTCCAGAGTGCGGTTGGCAACTACAATGTTGCGAACCCCCTGTTCATGCAGGTGGCGCGCTACCAGGGTGATGGTTTCACCGGCCCCAATCAGCAATGCCTGGCTCTGGCTAAAATCGGCAAAAATCTGCTTGCCCAGGCTCACGGCCGCAAAGGCCACCGAAACCGGGTTCTCACCAATCGCGGTATCGGTACGTACAGTTTTGGCGGTATTGAAGGTAGCCTGAAACAGGCGTCCCAGCATGGGCCCCAGCGTACCTGCCTCGCGGGCCGCTTCGTAGGAATCCTTGATCTGGCCCAGAATTTGCGGCTCGCCGAGCACCAGCGAATCCAGCCCGCAGGCTACGCGCATCATGTGCCGTACGGCCTGGTCGTTCTCGTGGGTATAGGCACATCCCTGCAGGTCCTGCAGTTCAAGCCCGTGATAGCCGGCCAGCCACTGCAAAACCTGCGCCTGGCCGCTCGCCTCCATTTCAAGGTACAGCTCGCTGCGGTTGCAGGTAGACAGGATCGCCGCTTCGCGGGCGCCGCCCTCCCGGCACAGCTCGCGCAAGGCATCCGCCAGCCGTTCGGGGCTGAACGCCACGCGCTCGCGCACCTCGACAGAGGCCGTCTTGTGATTGATTCCTAAAGCAATAAAAGCCATGCCGGTTGCACAAACCCAAAATCGGTAAAGGCGGGATTGTCCTATTTCATGTGCCGGAGAACAACAGCACCTGCCCGCAAAAAACAAAATTTGCGCACAACTGGCGCAACGCACATCCGGCAGCAGCTGCACCACAGCCGCCGGACGCTTTTGGCGGGCAAGTCTACCACAGGGCTGCGACAACCGCGCAGACAGAATCCGTACCGCCAGGGCCCGCTCCACTACCCCTGCCGCTAGGTGTTCAGCCATGGTCTGTGTCATCATGCACGCAGTTTCCACTTCCTGTTTTGGCACCCCATGAACAAGTCCCTGCCCTACCTGTTTTGCCTGCTGGCCCTGTCCGGCTGCCAGCTTTTGCCGCAACCGGCAGAGTCGCCGGCCACTGAAAGATCCGCCCCGGCAGAAGCCGCAACTCCGGCCACCCCGCCGGTGGTACGCAACTTTGACAGGGACGCGCTCTACGACCTGCTGCTGGCCGAAATGGCCGGCCAGCGCCAGCAGCCCGGGCAGGCGCTGCAGGGCTACCGCCGGCAACTGGAGCGCACCCAAAGCCCCGCCGTGGCCGAGCGGGCGTTGCGCATTGCGGAGTATATGAACGACCGGGCACTGGCCCTGCAAAGCGCCCTGCTCTGGGCGCAGCTTGCACCGGACGACGCCAGCGCACAGCGGGCTGCCGCCCTCGAACTGACCAAGAACAACCGTTACCAGCAGGCACTGGACTACACCAGCCGCGCCATCAGTCTGGACCCGGACAGTGAAGGCCACTTTGACTTTATCGCCTTCACCGCCACCCATGCCGATCCCGCCATGCGCAGCGCACTGGTGCAGCGCCTTGTCCAGCTCGACAGCCAGCACCCGGGCCGCAGCGAACTGAAGCTGGCCCAGGCCATACTGCTGCAGGAAGACGCACCGGGCCAGGCGTTGCAACTGCTGCACAAACTACCCGCCAGCCACCGTCAAAGCAGTGTGGCCCTGGCCCTGCAGGCCCGCCTGTACCTGCAGCTGGACCAGCCCGAACGCAGCCTTAAGCTGCAACAGCAACTGCTGGAACGCCAGCCCGATAACCAGAACGTCCGCTTCAGCTACGCCCGCCAGCTGATCAACTACAACCGGCTGGAAGAAGCACGCAACGAATTTGTCACCCTGCTGCAAAACGAGCCGGACAATGACGACTTCCGCCTGGCACTGGCCTACCTCTATATGGACCTTGAAGCCTGGCAGGAAGCCCTGCTCTATTTTCAGGAACTGATCGAACGCGACAGCTACACCGATACCGCCCTCTACAACCAGGGCCGCTGCCTTGAAGCGCTGGATCAGCCGCAACTGGCAATCAACGCCTATCAGGGCATCACCGAAGGCCAGTATTTTCTGGCCGCCCAGCAACAACTGGGGCACTTGTGGCTGCAACTGGACAGCCCGCAACATTTTGCCCGGCAACTGGCCCGCGCCCGCCAGCTGGCACCGGATGAACACGCCAGCCTGCTGCAGATCGAAATCGACGTACTCAACCGCAACCAGCACAGCGAACTGGCCTGGCAGCGGGCACAGTACGCACTCGCGCAGTTTCCCGACCACCCCGGCCTGCTCTACAGCCGCGCCATGCTGGCCGAAAAGCGCAACGACCTGACGCAGCTGGAAACCGACCTGCGCCACATCCTGACACTCGACCCCGCCCACGCCGTAGCCATGAACGCACTGGGCTACACCCTGGCCGACCGCACCGGACGCTATCAGGAAGCGCTGTCCCTGATCCAGCGCGCCCACCAACTGCAACCGGATGATCCTGCCACACTGGACAGCCTGGGCTGGGTGTACTACCGGCTCGACCAGCCCGCCGAGGCGCTGTCCTGGCTGGAAAAAGCCCACGCCGTTTACCCAGACCCCGAAGTATCCGCCCACCTGGGCGAAGTGCTCTGGGCGCTGGGCGAAAAGCGCAAGGCCCGCAAAGTCTGGCGCGACGCCCTGAAAGAAGACCCGGAACACGACATCCTGCGCGAAACCATGCAGCGCCTCGACACCCGCAAAGGATGGCTGAAATGAAAACCACCTGCCAAAAACTGCTACTGGCCGGCCTCATGTTGATGCTGGCCGCCTGTCAGTCATTCAGGCCGGCCGAGCAGCTGACCGGCAGCGGCTCGCCGGCCCTGTGGCACGAGCACCGCGACCGCATCAGCCAGTTTGACGCCTGGGACATCAACGGCAAGCTGGCAGTACGCAGCCCGGCCCAGTCCGGTAGTGGCGTGCTGTTCTGGCTCCAGCGCCAGGATTATTTTGACATCCGCGTCACCGGCCCGCTGGGCCAGGGCGCCACCCGCCTGACCGGCCGCCCCGGCCAGATCCGCCTCACCACCCCACAGCACGACCTGCAGGCTGCTTCTGCCGAAGCCCTGATGCAGGAGCAACTGGGCTGGAACCTGCCGGTCAGCAACCTGCTGTGGTGGGTACGCGGCCTGCCGGCTCCCGGCAGCCGCCACACACTGCAACTCAACGATGACAGCCTGGCCGCCCGTCTGGAGCAAAACGGCTGGCAACTGGAATACAGCCGCTACCAGAACCTGCCCGACGGCAGCCGCCTGCCCGAGCGCATCCTGCTGAACGGCCCGCACCTGCAGCTCACCCTGGTGGTCAAGCAATGGCAGGCCCGTACGTTGGGGGGCCTGCCCTGATGCACCCCATGCCAAGGCCCGGGCACTGCCTGCAGCTACCCGCCCCCGCCAAGCTCAACCTGATGCTGCATATCCTTGGCCGGCGCGATGACGGCTATCACGAGCTGCAAACCCTGTTCCAGTTTCTCGACTACAGCGACCAGCTCTACTTCAGCCCGCGCACTGACGGCCAGATCCGCCTGCATACACCCATGGACGCTGTCGAGCACGACAGCAACCTGATCGTCCGTGCCGCACGCATGCTGCAGGCGGCAACCGGCTGCCCTCTTGGAGCCGACCTGTGGATCGACAAACAGCTGCCCATGGGTGGCGGCCTCGGTGGTGGCAGCTCCAACGCCGCCACTACCCTGCTCGGCCTCAACCACCTGTGGCGCTGCGGACTAAGCCTTGAGCAACTGGCCGCCCTTGGCCTGCAACTGGGTGCCGACGTGCCGGTGTTCGTACATGGCCGGGCTGCCTTTGCCGAAGGTGTAGGCGAAAAACTGACCTTTGTCGAGCTGGCAGAACCCTGGTTTCTGGTGGCCTGCCCTGACGTTTTTATCAGCACCGCAAAAATATTTTCAGATCCAGGGTTGACACGAGACACCCCCCGCTGTAAAGTGCGCTCCGTTCTCAGGCAAGACGGTCACAATGACTGCCAGGCCACAGTGGAACGGCACTACCCTCAGGTGCGACAAGCGCTTGATTTGCTTAACCAGCATGTGCCGGCCCGATTGACAGGAACTGGAAGCTGCATATTTGGGGTCTTCCCAAACCAGGCCAAAGCTGATAAAGTCGCGGCCCAGATTTCAGCAACCTTGAAGTCGTTTGTAGCAAGAGGCTGTAACATTTCAGCATTACACCTCGCACTGCAAAACAGAGAGCATGATGAGTAACGTTACAGGGGCGTCGCCAAGCGGTAAGGCAGCAGGTTTTGATCCTG
>CAZVDA010000174.1:0-1615 GCA_964625365.1 uncultured Thiopseudomonas sp.
ATGGAAGTGCAGCCGCAGCTGGTATTGCTGCAGAAAACCCTGCTCAACATCGAAGGACTGGGCCGCCAGCTGTATCCCGATCTGGATCTGTGGAGCACCGCCAAGCCCTATCTGGAACGCTGGATGCGCCAGCGTTACACCCCCAAACACATCGCCGGCCAGCTGCAACAGCAAATCGAAAAGCTGCCCCATCTGGCCAGCACGCTGCAGCAACGGCTGGAAGCACCCAAACCGCCAGAACCCCGCAAACACCGCAGCGACTGGCTGCTGGGCGGCGGTCTGCTGCTGGCTGCCCTGCATCAGGGCGTGGCACTCAACGCCGACGCCTGGCCCGCTGCCCTGGCACTGGTGGCCGGCATTTACCTGCTGGCCCGCAAATAAAGGATACCCATCATGACTGCCGACTGGCTCAAACAGATCAAGTGGACCGACGACGGCCTGGTGCCGGCCATTGCCCAGGACCACCAAAGCGGCAAGGTGCTGATGCTGGCCTGGATGAATGCCGAATCGCTGCGCCTGAGCGTGGAGGAAGGCCGCGCCATTTACTGGTCACGCTCACGCCAGAAACTGTGGCGCAAGGGTGAAGAGTCCGGCCATGTGCAAAAGCTGCACGACATCCGTCTCGACTGCGACGGCGATGCGCTGGTACTGCTTGTCGAGCAAATCGGCGGCATTGCCTGCCACACCGGCCGTCAAAGCTGCTTTTACCTGAGCCTGCAAGACGGCCAGTGGCAAGCCGCCGATCCGGTGCTTAAAGATCCATCTGATATTTATCAAGGCTAAACCCCATGACTCAAGATACCCTTGGCCGCATTGCGCAAATCCTGACCGAACGCAAACAGGCCAGCGCCGACAGCTCCTACGTGGCCAGCCTCTACCAAAAAGGGCTGAACAAGATTCTGGAAAAGGTCGGCGAAGAGGCCACCGAAACCATACTGGCCGCCAAGGACGCCGAAACATCGGGTGACACCAAAGATGTCATCTATGAAACCGCCGATCTCTGGTTTCATAGTATGATCATGCTTTCTGCGCTGGATGTGCATCCGCAGCAGGTACTGGATGAGCTTGAACGCCGCTTTGGCACCTCCGGGCACGCTGAAAAGGCTGCACGCACTACTTCTACAAACTGACAACAACAGGATACACATCATGGGTATTAGCATCTGGCAACTCCTTATTGTTCTGCTTATCGTGGTCATGCTGTTTGGCACCAAGCGCCTGAAAAATATCGGCGGTGACCTGGGTGGTGCCATCAAGGGCTTCCGCAAGGCCATGGAAGAAGAAAAGCCTGAAACCATTACCAAGACCGAAAGTGGCCAGACCTTTGACGCCCAGGCGCACAAGGTTGAAGACAACAACAAGGCCTGAAGACTGCGGCCATGTTTGATATCGGCTTTTCCGAACTGCTGATGGTGGCGCTGGTGGCTCTGCTGGTCATCGGCCCCGAGCGCCTGCCCGTAGCTGCACGCACGCTGGGCCTGCTTATCGGTCGCGTCAAACGCAGCCTGGGCAGCATCCGCGAGGAAGTCGAACGCGAAATCGGCATGGACGAAATCCGCCTTGAGCTGCGCAACCAGGACATTCTGGCCAAAGAGCGTCAACTGCTCGAAGAAAC
>CAZVDA010000174.1:1715-5075 GCA_964625365.1 uncultured Thiopseudomonas sp.
CGCAAATCTGGGGCTTTATCGCACCCGGCCTGTATCAGCACGAAAAGCGCATTGCCCTGCCCCTGCTGGCCTCCAGCGTACTGCTGTTTTACGGCGGCATGGCGTTTGCGTACTTTGTCGTATTTCCCATCATGTTCAGTTTCTTCGCCAGCGTGACACCCGATGGCGTAGACATGATGACCGACATCAACCAGTACCTGGACTTTGTGCTGACCATTTTCTTTGCCTTTGGCGTCGCTTTCGAGATTCCGGTGGCCACCTTTCTGCTGGTATGGGCCGGCGTAACCAGCGTGGAAACCCTGCGTAAAAGCCGCCCCTACGTTGTCGTTGGCTGCTTTGTAGTCGGCATGATTCTTACCCCGCCCGACGTATTCTCGCAAACCCTGCTGGCCATCCCGATGTGGTTCCTGTTCGAACTGGGGCTCATCTTCAGCAATATGATCCAGAAAGAGCGCGCCCTGCGTGCGGCAGAGGAAGATGCTGAAGATGCTGACGACCTGCCGGCCACCCGCGACTGATTTGGCTCGCCAGTGAATCTGCTGCTGCTACATCCTGATGATCTAACCGGCGACCAGCATGCTGTCATTGCCGGCCGCCGCCTGCAGCACCTGCACGAAGTGCACCGCGCCGAAACCGGCCAGACCCTGCGTGCCGGCCTGCTGGGTGGTGCCATGGGTCATGCCCGGATCGAACAACTGGATGCACAGCAGGCACGCCTACAACTAACGCTGGACCAGACGCCACCGGCCAAACTGCCGTTGACCCTGATACTGGCCCTGCCCCGCCCCAAGATGCTCAAGCGTACCCTGCAAACCATTGCCGCCATGGGCGTGCAAAAGCTGGTGCTGGTCAACAGCGTGCGGGTAGAAAAAAGTTTCTGGCAAACGCCCTGGCTATCGCCCGAAGCCATTCATGAGCAGCTGCTGCTGGGCCTTGAACAGGCCTGCGATACCGTCCTACCCGAAGTCATTCTGGAAAAACGCTTCAAGCCCTTTGTGCAGGACCGCCTGCCTGCGCTGGCCGCAGACAGCCTGAAGCTAGTCGCCCATCCCGGCGAGCACCCCGAATGCCCCCGCGCACTCGGCACACAACCGTTGACCCTGGCCATCGGTCCAGAAGGCGGCTGGATTCCCTACGAAGTAAACCTGCTGCAGGAAGCCGGCTTCGCTCCCGTCCAGCTCGGCCCGCGCATCCTGCGCGTAGAAACCGCCGTCCCCGCCCTGATTGCCCGGCTGTACTGAGTGTTTGTCACTGGTGTTGTGGGTCGCGGTCGGGGAGTGCTTTGCCTTTGGTGTTGAAGGTCACGGTCGGGGCGCTTCGCAAAGCTACGCTACGGCCCCAACCGCTCCCGACATACACCGTGGCGGTTGGGAAGCAATGGCCCGGCTACGCCGGGCTGCTGACGCATGCCGCTACAGGCATCCTGCGCTTTGCACAGAAAAATTACAGGATTCACAGATCGCTGGATTCCGCGACTTCACTGCGTTACGCGCGGAATGACAGACAGCAGCACTGCATTACCCGCAGATGGCCATTAACCACAGGGCCGCGCCGCACAAAGCACTGGATAACGGCTATTCAAGAGTAACTGAACCTCTACACGCGACAGCAGCCCGGCAACGCCGGGCCACTCCCCCACCAACGGCGCGGTGTATCAGCAGGCGGGGCGAGGCCGAAGCAAAGCATCAGCAACAGGATCGAAGCTCGCTTCGAGACTGGCAGCGTAGCTTTGCGCAGCGCCTCACCCTGCCTGCCACACCAAAGCCAAACAACAAAACGCCCCACTGACTCAACATCAGCAGGGCGCCGGTAACCTGGTCAAACGGTCACATTAGTGGCCTTCATGCTCCGCATGCCCATGTTCATCAGCATGCTCGCCATGATCCTCATGGGCCTCATGGTCATGGTCGTCCCCGTGCGGCTCGTCATCGGCAGGCATGGCATGACCGGAATGCCCGTCACTGTGCATCTGATGCTGCATCTGCTCGCCCATTTCCGCAGCATGCTCGTGGCCGGCACGGGAAATTTCCTGCAGCACGTCCAGATTGATTTCATCAAACGACAAAATGCGTCCGCCCTGCTCTGCTACCAGCTTTTCCGCATCGGCACGTTGGCCAAAAGCCGCCAGTGACGGCCCCATGGCACCCATCAGCTGCGAACCATGCACATACCAGGCCTGGCGGGCATCCATCAGGTGCTCGTCTTCGGGCTGGTCCCAGTGGGTTTTGCTCATGTCGTGCACATAGATTTTAGCCTGCAGAGTTTTATTTTCCGGCTGCAGCAGCCAGCTAAACATGTCCACGGTGGAGCAGAACTTCTGTGTGGCACCGTTCTGGGTATTGATGCTCTGGCCTTTGGAGCCGGGCCACTCGGCAATCAGCATGCCGCACACATGGCACTCGTCGCCGGAGTGAAAGGCAACCGGATCGGTATTGACCACCTGTTTGGGCTCGTCGCTGCAGCCGGCCAGCAGCAGCGCGGCAGCGGCGGCCAGCAGCCAGTTAAGGCCGGTTTTTTTGATGTTCAGCATGCTGTATCCCTCATGGTTGTTTTAATCGGTAATGCTGCGGGTCAGCCGACCCGCTTGCTGAATGCGCGATGCGCCCAGGCCAGAATCAGCCCGGCCCAGCCCAGCAGGCACAGCCAGAGAACCGGCAGGCCGACCGGCAGGTCGCTGGCCAGCGCCATTACGCCCAGCCCCTGCGCACCGGCTTCAAAGCCGGCCAGGTTGATCAGCCGGTACACGTCTGCCGGATTGAGCAGCAGCAGCCAGGGCAGCAGCTCGGGGCTGACCTTGCCTTCACTGACCACCAGAATGGTCAGCAGCGCCAGGTCAAACACCAGCACAAACAGGAACCACACGCCCAGCGCCAGGCCGGCTGCGGTAGATTTTTCGCTGGCCTTGCTGCTCAGCACATAGGCAAAGGCCAGAAACACCAGCCCCAGCAGCGTGGACGACAGAATGAAACGACCAAACGAACTCACCAGCAAACTGATGGACACATCCTGCACCAGCACGGCAATCGCCAGCGCGGCACTGCCAAAGCCAATCAGTGTAGCCAGCCCCAAAATCATGCCATGACCCAGAAACTTGCCCAGCAGCAGCTGGCTGCGAGTCAGCGGATAGGTGAGCAGCAGCATCAGGGTGCCACCTTCTTCTTCGCCAACAATGGCGTCATAGGCCAGCAGCAGGGCAATCAGCGGCATCAGGAAGGTGGCCAGACTGGCCAGACTGGCAATGGTGGCCGGAATCGAGGTAAAGCCGACCTGACCGGAAGCGGCCGCGCCAAACCAGGCAATGCCCACCGCCAGTACCGCAAAAAGCAGGCTAATGGCCAGCATCCAGCGGTTGCGCAGGCC
>CAZVDA010000175.1:0-5044 GCA_964625365.1 uncultured Thiopseudomonas sp.
CGCACCTGGCAGGGCAAGCTGCGGCAGATCTGGCGCACCCTGCAGCTGGAATGGCATCACTCCAAGGATGAAATCCTCGAAATCTATCTGAATCGCGCTCCCTTTGGCGGCACGCTGGAAGGAGTATCGGCAGCCAGCTGGGCCTATCTGTCGAAGCCGGCCAGCGAGCTGACCCATGCGGAAGCTGCATTGCTGGCAGTGTTGCCGCAGGCGCCCAGCCGCCTGCGACCGGATCGTCACCCGCAACGGGCGCGGGCAGCGCGGGACAAGCTGCTGCAGCGTCTGCACCAGCACGCCACCTGGCCGGCACTGCAGATTGACGAGGCACTGGCCGAAGAGATCTGGCTGGCCCCGCGTCAGGAGCCGGCACTGGCTCCATTGCTCGCTCGTCGCCTGCGCCAGCCACACAGCGGGCGTATCCGGACCACCATCGATTTCGCCCTGCAGCAGCGGCTGGAACAGCTTTTGGCCAGCTGGAAACACCGCCTGCCACCACGGGTGTCCGCCGCCATTGTGGTGGCGGAAACAGCCAGTATGGAAGTGCGTGCCTACCTGGGTTCGGCGGACCTGCATGACGAGCAGCGCTCCGGCCATGTCGACATGATTCAGGCCGTGCGCTCGCCCGGCTCGACCCTGAAGCCCTTCCTTTATGCGCTGGCGCTGGAAGACGGCCTGATCCATTCCGAGTCCCTGCTGCAGGATGTGCCCAGACACCATGCCAGCTATCAACCGGGCAACTTTGCCCGCGGCTTTGGCGGGCCGGTATCCGCCAGCGAAGCATTGCTCAACTCGCTCAACCTGCCGGCGGTACAGCTGCTGGAGCACTATGGCAGCCAGCGCTTCGATGCCTGTCTGCAACAGGCCGGCATCCGCCTGCAGTATCCGGGTGACGGCATTCCCAATCTGGCGCTGATTCTTGGTGGTACCGGAATGAAACTGGAAGATCTGGTCAGCGCCTATGCCGCGCTCGGGCGCAATGGCAGCACTGCTCCGCTGCGCTTTCAGCCGGATACACCCCTGCAAACGCGGCCTCTCACGACACCGGGAGCGGCCTGGGTGGTGCAACGAATCCTGTCCGGCCATCTGCAACCCAACAGCACCGAGCAGCGACGGCGGCAGGGTTTTGCCTGGAAAACCGGCACCAGCCACGGTCACCGTGACGCACTGGCACTGGGTGTGGGCAATGGTCATGTGATCGGCGTCTGGGTCGGCCGGCCCGACGGCACGCCGGTACCAGGTCAATACGGTCAGGTCAGCGCCACGCCCCTGCTGCTGCAGGTGTACGACATCCTTGCGCAGCAACCCGGCCGGCTCACCGGCAACCCGCCACAGCCGCCCGCCGTGGGTGTCGCCGCCATCTGCTGGCCGGGCGGCCAGCCGCTACCAGCCAATGATGACAACTGCCGCCGTCAGCGCATCGCCTGGACGCTGGACGGTGTCACCCCGCCAACGCTGAATCTGGCAGGCCTGTCCCAGCCCGTTTGGCAACGCATCTGGATCGATGACAAGGGCCGGCAAGTGGCAGCAGATTGCCAGCAAGCACGGCCAACGGACATTGCCCTGTGGCCCGCCACGCTGGAACCCTGGCTGCCGGCCGCCGAGCGCCGCAGCCGCCGCCTGCCTGCGGTCAACAGTGACTGCCCGCCCCTGACACAGCCTGTAGCAGGTGAGCTGCGCATTATTGGCGTTACACCCGGCGCCCGGTTGCAGTTGCCGCCACTGCGCAGTGACGGGGAACTGGTTGTGGAATTCAGTGCCGAAGGTACCAGCGGCCGGCTGTGGTGGTTTCTCAACGGCAAGCCACTAACGCAAACTGAAGACGCCACCGCGTTTCAGCATGTCTTCACCCGTCCCGGCAAACAGCAGCTCAGCGTCATCGACAGCAACGGCCAGACCGCCCTGCTCGAGTTCAGCACGGTGCTGCCGGTCACGGACTGAAGCAGCTCCTGATGACGCCCCGACCGGGCCATGGTTATAGTAGTGCCCTCAGCCAAGGAAGCCGCCATGCACAACATCCGCACCTCCAGAATCCTGCTGCACTTTCTCGCCATCCTGCTGTTTGGCAGCCTGCTGGCCTGCAACCAGGAAACACCCGGCAAGCAGGCCGTCACGGACACTGCGGCTATCACCGCACCAGCTACAGATAGCAGACCGGACCCTGCCCACTATCAGGGCCAGCCGCTGACACTGGTCGATGTATCCGAGCAGCAAGTGGACGGAGCGGCCACTCTGGTGCTGAGCTTTTCCGTGCCCCTGCAACCGGGCCAGGCCTTTGCCGAATTCATCAGCATCAATGACCTGACGGCAGCCACCGCACTGGAGCCGGCCTGGGTGTTGAGTGATGACGGCATGGAGCTGCGCCAGCGCCATCTGCCACCCAAACACCGGCTGAATATCGAGGTACAGGCAGGCCTGCAGGCAATCACCGGCACCCGGCTGCAGCAGGACAGCCAGACCCGGCTGACCACCAACAACATGGAGCCCATGCTCGGCTTTGCCAGCAAGGGTTCGCTGCTGCCGATCGAACTGGCACAGGGACTGCCGGTGCAGTCGCTCAACGTCAACGAAGTGGATGTGGATTTCTTTCGCATTCACGATGCCTCGCTAAGCAGATTCATCGCCCGTCATGCCGGCAGTGGCTTCTCTGTCTGGGCTAACGACGATCTGCAGAGCATGGGCCAGCTGGTCTACAGCGGCCGTTTCGATCTGCAATCAGAAGAAAACGTACAGCAGCGCAGCCTGCTGCCGGTTAACGACATCGAGGCGCTGCAACAGTCGGGCGTCTATTTTGCGGTCATGCGCCAGGCCGGTAATCTGGCCTACACCCAGCCCGCCACCCTGTTCACATTGAGCGATATCGGCCTCTCCGCACACCGCTCACAACACAGGCTGGACCTGTTTGCCCTGGGCATTGCCGACGGCAAGAGCCTGGCTGGCATCAGCATCCAGCTGCTGGATGCCAAGGGCCAGCTGCTCGACGAAGGCAAAACTGATCGCAATGGCCATCTGCAGCTGCCACTGCACAAGGACACTGCACTGGCCCTGGCCCACAGTGGCCGGCAAACCAGTTTTCTGCCAGTCAATCGCGGTGCGCTGGACCTGAGCGAATTTGCCGGTCTGGATGGCGCCGTCCAGCGCGCCATGCAGCTGTTCGTGTTCGGCCCGCGCGATCTCTACCGCCCCGGTGAATTGGTTTTACTCAATGCCCTGTTGCGAGATGCCGATGGCCAGCCGCTACCTGAACAGCCGGTGCAGGCCCGTATCCTCACACCGGACGGCCAGGAGCTGCGCAGCTTCATCTGGCAGCCACAGGAAACAGGCTTCTATCAGTACCAGCTGCAACTGGCCGGCAGCGCGCCAACCGGACGCTGGCAACTGGTGGTTGACCTGGACGGCAGCAAGGATGCCAATCAGGTACGCCACGAGTTCCAGGTGGAAGACTTCATGCCCGAGCGCATGGCGCTTGAGCTGACCGGCAGCACGCAACCGCTGGCACCGGATGCAGCACTGGATATTCAGGTGGAAGGCCGCTTCCTCTATGGCGCACCCGCTGCCGGCAGCGAAGTGCAGGGCCAGCTGTTTGTACGACCGCTGCGCGAAGCCTTGTCCGCACTGCCCGGCTACCAGTTCGGCTCTGTGACGGAAAAACTGCCAACCCAGAGTCTGGACTTCAAGGCCGTCCTCACCGACGACAAGGGCCACGCCAGCCTGCAGATGAAGAGCCAGTGGGACGAAGCCCGCTCGCCACTGGAGCTGGTGGCCAGGATCAGCCTGATGGAGTCCGGCGGTCGCCCGATCACCCGCCGCCATCTGCAAGCGGTCTGGCCGGCAGCGCAACTGGTCGGCATCCGTGGTCATTACACCAGTGACAACAGGGTCGACGAAAACTCCCTGGCCAGCTTCAGTCTGGTGCTGGCCAATGCCTCAGGCGAGCTGCAAGCTGCCGACAACCTGCAGGTACGCCTGATCCGCGAGCGCCGTGATTACTACTGGAGCTACTCGGCTGATACCGGCTGGCGTTCCCGTTACAGTGAAAAGAACCTGACCCTGCAGCAGCGCCAGATCAGCCTGGACGGCAAGACACCGGCACAAATCGAATTCCCGGTGCAGTGGGGTTCCTACCGCATCGAAGTGGAAGACCCGCAAACCGGTCTGGTCAGTAGCGAGCGCTTCTGGGCCGGCTACCGCTGGCAGGACAGCAGCGAGGATGGCGGCGTGCGTCCCGACCAGGTACGTCTGAAGCTGGACCGCGCCGCTTACCGTAACGGCGAGACTGCCAAAGTACGCATCGAAGCACCGCATGCAGGTTCCGGCTATGTGCTGGTGGAGTCGACCGACGGCCCGCTCTGGTGGCAGAACATCGACGTACCCGCCGACGGGCTGGATGTACGCATTCCCGTTGACAAGGACTGGAAGCGTCACGACCTCTATGTCACCGCACTGGTGGTACGCCTCGGTGCACACAGTGCCGAACAGACGGCAAAACGGGCCGTGGGTGTGCTGCACCTGCCGCTGGATCGCAGCAAGCATGCGCTACAGCTGGAACTGGAAGCTCCGGACAGCACCCGACCCGGCCGCGACCAGCAGGTACGCATCAAGGTGCGTGATGCCGACGGCAAGATCCCGGCCGGCAGTCGTGTGCTGCTGTCGGCAGTGGATGTCGGCGTGCTCAACATCACCGGCTACAAGACACCGGACCCGCTGGACAGCTTCTTTGGCCGCAAGGCCTATGCCATCGACCAGCTGGATGTCTATGGCCAGCTGATCGACGCCAGCAAGGCCGGACTGGCCCGCCTGCGCTTCGGCGGTGACGCCGCACTGGAACAGGGTGGCGACCGGGCACAAAGCCACGTCCAGATCGTCGCCTGGCAAAGCGATGTGCTCACTGTGGACGCCGACGGCTATGCCGAAACCCGCCTGCCGCTGCCGGAGTTCAACGGCCAGCTGCGGCTGATGGCCCAGGCCTGGGATGGCGACCGCTTCGCCAGCAGCGAACAGCTGATGACCGTGGCCGCACCACTGGTGGCCGAGCTGGCCATGCCGC
>CAZVDA010000176.1:0-5015 GCA_964625365.1 uncultured Thiopseudomonas sp.
CCATGGCCGCTTCCTTGTCCTTTTTACCAGCCAGCTCGCCGCCGGAAGCAAAGGTTTTGCTCAACTGGCTTTCCAGATCCACCCGGTCGGTAATCACCAGCAGGCGGCAGTGCTTGAGGCTGTCATGCAGAATCAGCGCCTTGCTTAAAAACACCATGGTGAAGCTCTTGCCGGAGCCGGTGGTGTGCCAGATCACACCGCCTTCGCGACCACCATCGGCGCGGCGGGTATTGATGCGCTCAATCAGCCGCTTGATGCCGAACACCTGCTGATAGCGGGCAGCAATCTTGCCGGCTTTTTGATCGTGCAGCACAAAGAAACGTATCATTTCCAGCAGCCGCTCGGGGCTGAGCAGGCTGATCAGTACCTTGTCCTGACCAGACACGGCCAGTTGCCCACCTGCCAGCAGGCTGTCATACCAGCGTCGGTCAGCAGCGGGGCGATGACCAAACAGGGTATCCAGCACGGCAGCAGACAGCTTGCCGTTTTTGATAGCGTGCATTTGCGCATCTGAAATATCCTCTTCCTGCCAGGCAGCCCAGAATTTGGCCGGTGTTTCGCAGGTGCCGTAACGGGCATCAGTGCCGTTGATCGACAACAGCAACTGGCTGTAGGCAAACAGTTGCGGAATTTCGTCATGGCGCTGGTTGCGCAGGCACTGGGAAATGCCCTCGTCGATGGTTGGCCCCTTGTTGGCATTGGCATCCGGGCGCTTGGCCTCGATCACCACCAGCGGAATGCCGTTTACAAAGCAAACAATATCCGGCCTGCGGCTATCCACACCGCCAGCACGAGTGACGCTAAATTCTTCGGTAAACACAAAGCTGTTGTTGGCCGGGTTGTCCCAGTCGATCAGCGCAATGGTCGGGCTGGTTTTCTTGCCATCAACAAACTCGGTCACGGCAATGCCATACAACAGATGGTTATACATCCGCTCATTGGCGCGTTGCAGCCCTTCGTTCAGCGCCGGGCTGCATACCTCGGCAATCAGGTTGTCGATGGACTTGGCCGACAGCGGATACTCGCCCCCGGCAAATTGAAAGCGGCGCTTGCCCAGTTGCTCGCGCAGCACCTCCCGCAATACCACCTGGTCCATGCGCCCACCACGTGCAGCCAACGCCTGTGCCGGCGGCATAAACTGCCAGCCAAGATTGGCCAGCAGAGTCAGTGCGGGTAGCTTGGCGCTGTATTCTTCCTGAAATTTTGGGATGGATTGCATGGGGTTATTCCTTATGGGTTTTCAGCCAGGCTTTGCCTTGTTCAGTGGTGACATAGGCTTGCTGCGGGTGGTTGACCACTTCGGGGTATAGATAGTTGAGCAGGCCTTCTTTGCGCATGGGATTCAGGTAGCTAGACTTCAGCCTCTTGGGGTCTCTGTTTAGAATTTGAGCTAATTTTTCAATATGTTGCGCTTCAATTGCGCAGAGTTTCAGTAAGAGAGGGATTACTTTTTCCTTGCGTGGTCTTTCTGATAGCAAAGCAATTTCTGCAAGGAGTGCCGCATATTCTGTATCGAGGTGGGTACGATCCGAGTCTAGGTGGGTACGATCCGAGTCTAGGTGGGTACGATCCGAGTTTAGGTGGGTACGATCGATACCGAGGTCACCCGCATTTGCAGCCAGCTCACCACGCTCCGCCACCAACTCGGCAATTTTTTCCTGATTTAGCTGGTAGTACGTCGCCGAACCGGCACCGCCTTTGTTCAACAGCCCAAGATTATGATGCAAGCGCCGCAGCACCTGGCTGGTTTCTAATGTATCCAGATCGCTGATTGCACGAATGGCGGCATTGTCCACTGCGCCAATCTCGCGGGCCAGAATCAGCGCCTTGGCCTCGTCCTCGCTCAGCTTGCAACGGGAGAAATGAGCCAGCCACGCCAGCTGCTCTTCACCCATTAATTGATGCAGCAGGTAAATGGCCTTGAACTGATCCTGAATCACATAATTGACAAAGACCGGCGCTTCCAGCCCGGCCTCTTTCAGCATGCGGCGCATGGTGCGAATGCCGGTGCCTTTGACCTCGGCAAACTCCAGGTCATACAACACGTTGGCCAGTATGGGATTGCGCAAAATGGAGCCGGTTTCGCCCAGCTGTTCAACGGCCTTGAGTGAATAACCGGCATTCAGGGTTTCGATGCGGTTACGGTAGCGCACGATGATCGACGGCTGGTGAATGGCATAGTCGCGGTGCATCACCATGTTTACCACCGCCTCGCGCACCACCTTGTAAGGCAACAAGGGCTGGTCGGAGCGTTGCAAGTCACCGTCTTTCAGGCGGAAGTGGCGGGGCAGATCATCCAGAATGGCCGCTTCCGCCCTAGGAATCAGGCGCAGCAAAGGCTCGCGCATGTCCAGCGTGGTATCAAAGCGGTTGTGCGGGTCTTCCACCCATTGCGTGCCGCTGGTACGCACATAATCCACTCGCACCGCCGGCAACAAACGGCGCAGAGAAAGCGTTTTGCCAAACAGCAACAAGCAGGCGACGTTGGGCTGCAAGCCTTTGTCGGTGCGCTCCAGCAAGCGCATGGCCAGCAGCATTTCCTCGTCGGAGCCTTGCAGCTCCTCGGCCTTGGGTCGCACTTGCGCACGCAAGCGGCGATATAGCGCAATCACATCCGGATCAAGATCATCCCAGAGCGCATCATCAAACACAGTACGCTCAAACGTTTGCCCTTGTTGCAGCTTGAGCAGGGGTGTCAGCTCGGCAAAGCCACACTCATAATCCCCATTGCTGCCACGCCGCCACACGCCGGTCTTGCGCTTGTTTTTACTGTCAAAACGGCCTTTGAATACGCAAGGCTTTTGCGGGTTTTCCAGCTCTGGCACAAACACGCAAATGGCCTGCCTGCCCTCCAGCATGACCGCCTGAGCCTGAATAAAAACCGGCTGCTCAAACTGGCTGCGGCAGTTGTTGTGCAGTTCGTTCAGCAGCTGGTCAACATCGGTCACACCGCTAACATGGTAGTTGTCATGCTGTGCATCCGGCTCACTCACGCCCAACAACAGATAGCCGCCCTCCAGCCCCGGCTCATTGGCAAAGGCACAGACCGTCTGCATCACCGAATCGGAAATCTGGCTGCCGCGCTTGGCTTCAAGGCGGGCGCTTTCGCCAAATTCCAGCAACTGGCTGAACAGGTCTTGAGCGGTGGTTTGCATACTGTGCTCCTTGCGGGGGGACTGGTTCGCTGACTGGTTCGCTGACTGGGTCGGTGACTGGATCGGTGACTGGGTCGGTGACTCGGGCCGTCCAGCAACAGAGTGAATCTGGCTCAACGGAATAATAATACGCAAACGATTGGATAGCCCTTCATGGATGGTGGATACGCCCTGCTTCATTGCCATTGCCGCATGATTTGGCCGGGTTCAACCATCTGGTAAATCCATTCGCGCCCTTCCTTTTCCTTGCGGAACAGACCCAGCTTGACCAGATCGTTTAGCGTGGTGGCGGCTGTGTTGTACGAGCAGCCCAGACTGTCGGCAGTATTGCTGATGGTAAACAGATGTTCCACGCCGGAACGTGCCACCTGAAAAACGGTTCTTGCCCTATCGCTTAGCTTGCCATACAGCCCGCTTTGGTACAGGAAACTGTCAAATTCCTGCAGTGACTTGATAGCCGCCTGGTAGGTATCGACAAAACGCTGAATGGCCCGCTGCACAATTTGACACTGATACTCGACAAAGTGGGTTAGATCCATGTCGTCTGCTTCGGTGTACAGATAGCTTTTGCCGTACTGCACATGCGCCTGCTTCAGCAAATGGCTGATGCTGATGTATCGAAACGCGGTAAAACCATGCCGGAACATAAACCAGTAAAACAGGGCGCGCGCCACCCGCCCGTTACCGTCGTGGAAGGGATGCTCAAAGCCAATGGCAAAGTGCAGGATGCAAGCCTTGAGCAAGGGGGGCAGATAGCGGCCATGTATGTCGCCATCGGCATTGGCCCAGTCACATAGCCGCTGTAACCGTGCGTCCAGCCCTGCAAAATCCGGCGGTTGATGGACTACATCGCCCTCATGGTTAGCGACTACCACTTCGTTGCTGTTGCGAAACTGCCCGGGCCGGTACTTATCGTCGGCAATACCCTGTACCCCGCAATGGTGCAGCTCGCGTATCAAATCAGCGTCCAGCGGTTGAGCGCGTTTTTCCCACACAAACTGCATCATGCGGAAATTACCCAAAATCATCCGTTCATCCAGCGAGCGCGGCTTGCGTTTGCGCTTTAGCATCTCCTTGGCAACCCGGGTGGTGGTCGCTGCGCCTTCCAGCTGGCTGCTGGAAATGGATTCATCCTCAACCAGATCAGCAAACAGGAACTCCAGATTGCGCCGCTCGCCTATCTGGCTGTTAATCCAGTGCAGCATGGGCTCAGTGGTGTGCCGGTCAACCAGGGAAACGCTTTGCTGCATGCCGGGCGTCACAAACAACCGGCACAGGCTGGCCGGTTCGCCCAGCTCAATCACCGGAGCCGATACGCCAAGACGGGCCGCACGGGTTAGCTGCCAGGCAATGTCTGCATCCAGCCCGCCTTTGACCCGATAGCGAAACTCGGCATAAGGCAGATAGCGGCCCTTGCTGTCCAGCGGGCGCTGCCATTCCAGATAGCCATTAGACAGCAGGCCCCGGGTGATTTTATGAATCACTTCCAGCGCCTTGGCAGAGCTATTTACGGGTGGCTTGATACTCATGGCAATCTCAAAAAACAAGGATTTTGAGACATACTGAAGGAGTTGCTTCAAGGCTGCAAGCTATCCAGCAGTTTGGGGCAAGCAGGAAAGAGGCTTGGCTACCAGATTTCATGTCCACTCATAAGCAGCTTTCAACCCGTTCAGCTGTCTGAAATCCATGAGCCCTTCGTGTTGCAAACGGCCAACCACAATGCCGGGGTGGATTTGGATTTTTTGTGCAAAACCTAAAATATCGTCGCGGCTTTTTAAGAGCCTGAACTCGGGCTCATACTGGGGCGGTATCAGATAATGGGCTGCCCACAGATTGGCCTCATGTTCTTGCTCGTTATCC
>CAZVDA010000177.1:0-5007 GCA_964625365.1 uncultured Thiopseudomonas sp.
TAGCGCTTGATGGCGGCGGTGTTCATGGCATGTCCTTAATGAGTTCGGCACCGGCTGGTGTGAGGCGGTATTTTTGCAGCGGGCTGTTGGGTTTGTCCGGGATGGTCATTTCGTACTGGCCTTATCTGATCCGTATCCGCTGGTTTGCGGAGATGGCTTGCTTCAAGCGTTTTTCCAGCTGCTGCAGGAAGCGTTCAACGTCCGTTTCGGTTTCCATATACACACCCAGACCGCTTTGGTTGTAGAGCTCGCTGGTGCGGATTTCGACCACGGGCTTGGGCATAGGCTGCGGCGGTTGGGTAATGGGGCCGGGATGCTCTTCCTGGGTGCCGGAAGTGGCGGGACTGCCCGTTGTAACCTCTGGCTGGCGGCTGGCTGCTTGAATGGCGTGCTCAAGTTTATCCAGACCTTCTTCGAGCTTGTCGCGAGCCTGCTCGGTGTACAGCATGAAAATTTCGGCGATGCTGCCCATTGTGTCGGGCTCGGCTTTGAGCAGCTGCAAGGGGCGCAGCAGGCTATTGCTCAATTCTGGGGTGGCGATAGTGCTGCGTTCAATTTCCTGTTGTAGCTGGGCAATGTAACCGTCGATTTGCACGCGTGCGATTTCACGCTGTTCGTCCAGCAGGGTGGTATTGATGCGATCAACCTGCTCGATCAGACCAGCAACGCGCTGGAGCTGCCCCCAGGGCGTTTCACTGGCGAAGATGTCCCGTAACGCCTGAAGTGCCTGGCTGGCGGTGGCGTTTTTACCCAGAGCTACCTTGTTGCTGTCAAAGCGGTTAAGGGCGGCTTGTAGTTGTTGCCAGCAGTGCAGTTGACGCTCGTAAAATTCGTTGAGGTCCTGGTAGTCCTCTTCCAGATCCAGCAGATCGTTTTTGTGCTGGTTGACGGCCTTGAAGAAGTCGAAGCTGTCTTCATTGGCCAGAATGCGCTCCAGTGTCCGCAGGCATTCAGCAATCAGGTCTTTGCCCGGGAAGCGGCCGGCCTCGGTTTTGCTTTTGTAGGACTTAAGCTGAGAAAGCCACTGCCCCAGGTGTTTAAGGAAAAAGTCGTGCAGCTCGCTCTCGTCTTGCGGGCCAAGGGCGGAAAAGAGGTCTTTGGTCAGCGCACGGGCGCTGGCCAGCTCGCCTTCTGCGGTCTGGCGCTTTTTCTGGACAGAAATTTCACGGCGACGGCGGCTGTTTTCCAGATAGTCGAAGCATTCATGCAGCGGCACAAAGGGGCCGCCGACATGGAAGGTGATGCGGCCGGTGGCTGCCAGGCGTGCCAGCAACAGCAGGATTTCTCCGTCGGGCCAGCCGTAAGGGCGTTTGCTGAAGCGTTCGATCAGGTCGCTGACCAGCAAGCGCTCGTTGCCGCTGGCTCGCAGGCTGATGTATTGCTCCACTTCGCGTATGGCCTGACCATTGACGTCATCACCGCCCAGCTCCAGTCCCAGTTGGGCAATATCGTCACTCAGCAGTACCGCACGCACTTCGCGCATGGGCTCGTCTTGCAGGACACGCAGGTAGTCCAGCTTGCTGTAGGTGTTTTGTAGCAGGTACAGCAAAAACTCGTCCATGCGGCTGGGGATGCTGTTGCTGACGGGCTTGAGATGTTGGCCCAGCGCGTAGACATCGGCGTCCAGCAGCATTTCTTCCAGCCGCAGGCGCAAACGTTTTTTGCGCTCCTGGTTTTCACGGCCACGGTCAGCAAGGATGCGCGTCAGCTCTGGCTGGCTGCCGTCATCGTTAAGACGGATAAATTTGTTGGTTTTAAGCCAGGTGCGTAGCTCGCTGAAAAACTCTTTGTCATCCGGCAGGCGCAGCAGAATACAGCCGCCAGAATCGTTGCTTTGCAGCAGGTTACGGCCATCGCCTTTGAAACTGTACTCAGGGTTGAGTGGCGACAGGATTTCCATACGCAGGTCGCATTCAAAGCGACCGTCCAGGCTGTGACCATCCAGAAAGCGGCCAATGCTGTAGTCGGTACGATTTTCGTTGTAGCGGAACTTGTTGCGGTCTTTAAGCAGATCTTTGTAGATGAGGTTGGCCAGCTCCTTGTTTTCGTCATTGGCTGACAGGTCGGTGGCCTTGATCTTGCGACTGATGTCCCGCTCTTCGTTGGTCAGGAACAGGTATTCCTCGCCATTGCGGGTGATCAGGCTTTCTTTTTCCAGACGGTGCAGGCTGTCTTCGATGCGTTGGCGCAGGGCCAGCTTGTCGGCATCAATTTCTTCCAGGCTCAGAGTTACCAGGTTGTTGACCGTGCCTTTGATGAGCTCGACATAGCGGATCATGAACAGGGTGCGCAGCATTTGCACATCGAAGTTATCTAGGCTGGTGTTTTCAGAGGCTTGGTCGATGGTGCGTTTGACAGCAGTATCCAGGAAGCCTTCGACGGCACGATAAAAACTGTGCATGGGCACCAGAGCGCCGATGTCTTTGTTGGCAACAGACAAAGCAGCCATCTGGAAGGCATCCAGCATGGAACGCTCACCGTAGGCCAGGTGAGCCCCGGTGGCACCTACTTTGCGAATTTCCTCAAAGACTTTTTGGACCAGCTGGAAGTGATAGGGCACAAAGGGGTAGTTGGCGATAAAACCTTCGGCACTGTCCACGCTTTTAAGGGTGGGGCCGGAGCGGTCAAAGCTGATCTGGTTACGCAGGATGTCGCCTTTTTCGTCCCACAGCTGGCGCAGCCTTTCTTCGGCATCCGGGGTTTTACGCAGCAACCTTTTCTGGATCACTTCGTCGGTGTTGGAGCTGGATAATGACAGCCGTGTTTTGAAGCGCCCGGCAATTTTGGAGAAGTCGTTGGCTTTGGCGGCGGTCAGCTCGCCCAGCACGGCGTCCATGTCGGCCTGGGAGGTGACGATAATCCAGGCGCGACCGTTACAGATGGTGCCGAGGTTTTCAGTGATGGTTTGCAGAGTCAGCATCAGGCGAGTGTCGCTGCCGATGTACTGGCCCACTTCATCCACCAGGAACAGCATGCGGTGCTCCGGGCTTTGGCTGTCGAGGTATTCCTTGACCCAGTAGCAGAAGTTCTCAACCGAAACGCTGAAGTTTTGTTCAGACTCTTCAAACCATTTGTGGGCAGCTTCCGCTGACAGGTTGAGGGCTGTGGCCAGCGCTTGCTCAACATCGTCTTGGTAAAACTGAAAGCCGTCACGTTCGCCTTCCCAGCGGCTGCCCGTGCTGGCTTCAAAGGCATCCTTGAATTGCTGATAGACCCCGCGCTGGTCAAGGTGGCGCTCCATGTGAGCGATGTGTGGATAGTCGCTACAGAAGCCAAGGTGCTCATTAAACACGCGCAGGAATACGCTCAGAATGGCGTTGCCACCATCGTTGGAACCCGCCTTGCTTTCGATGTTGAACAGGATGACATCGGCCGGTGTGTTGGCTGCCTTTTGCAGGTCGGCACGGATCATGGCATCGCGCAGTTTGCTTTCGTCAAAAAATTCGATGGCTTTTTGCGGCTGACCCTGTGGAGTGCGGGCTTCAATGTTGGCCAGCAGGTAAGACAGGGTTTTCAGGAAGTGCGATTTACCCGAACCGAAGAAGCCAGAAATCCACACGCCAACCCGGTTAGCAATGGACGGATCATCCAGCCGTGTGGCGTAGGATTCAAAGAAAGCCCTGAAGTGGCGTTCCAGTTCGTTGGTGACCACATACTCGTCAAGTTCCTGATAAACGGTTGCGTCATCGTCCTGGTCAGCTTTCACTACGCCATTGATCGGGCGGTCGAGTTGTTTGAAGAAAAGTTCCTGAATGCTCATGCCTGTTTCCTTGTCAGGGTGCCAGCTTGAAGGCACGGTAATAGTTGTTACTGGTTATGCGCCCAAACAGGCTCATGGACTGGCCGGTGTACTGGCCGGGGTAAAACATCACCAGCGGGCGGTGGCCCAGCAGGGCGTGCAGTTTGTTAAGTAAGTCGTGTGCCCTGAGCACTGGCCAGACGGAGCCGATACCGGTGACCAGCACAATGTCCTGCTCGGCGGCGTTGTAATGCTCGACCATGAAGGGCGCAAATTTTTCCATGTGCAATGGGCCGGACAACGCCTTGAGCAAGGCCTGATTGCCTTTGGCGGTTTGCATGGCGATGGCCTTTTCAGTGAAGTTGCGACTGTCCAGGTAATCCTTGAGGGTTTGCAGCAGGTTGATGTGCACAACCTTCAGGTGTGCTTGCTTTTTGGCGAGCATGTCGGTGATGAGCTTGACGTGTTCGCGCACCTGTAATTCGTCTTCGGCGTTGTATTCAAAGATCCAGAAGCCGATTTCGTTGCCCAGTCCACGGCTCTCAAGAAACTCCTGAGAGAGGATTTTTTCGGGTATCTGGTTCAGGCGGGCCTGCAATTCTTTATTCATGCGTCAGTATCCGTGTCGTCGCTGCGTGGGCTGGAAATGCGCAGGCAGGCGATAATGCGGTGGCGGTAGCTGTCTTCCAGCAGGGTTCGCACTTCCGGGCGAATCAGCACATGCTGAAGCTGCAAGCTGCGGGTGTTTTTCAGGTAACCGGCTTCCGCCAGGATACGCAGTGCCACCTGTCCCATTTTCTTTTTGCTGTTGGTTGTCCAGTCGGCAATGGCTGGATCGCGGTGGACTCGATCTTGCAAAAAATCATCCCACTGCCAGGTATCCAGTGTGGTTGCCTGAGTGATATAGGCATCACTGACCACGGTTTCCATAAATTCGACCAGCAGTAGGTTGCGTTCCAGCGCTGAACATAGCGCAACCTGGGTTGCCAGCTCGTCATCGCCATTGAGTAATGCTTGCCAGAAGGGCGCTTCCAATAGATCCAGTCTTTTGCGTAAAGCCTGGGCGATGCGTCTGGCTGTGGCAGGGCTGCGTTTCTGTAGGCGATTGTCGGTAATAATCGCTTGTTGCCAGTCGGCTTCGCTGGCATTTTGCAGCAACAAATCAGCCACCACCCGGGATTCGCGGACTTGCAACGAGCCGCCGGTCAGGTCGCCTTGATACGAAAAGTCCCGGATCATCCTTGCCCCCAGGATTCAAACATATAGGG
>CAZVDA010000178.1:0-4997 GCA_964625365.1 uncultured Thiopseudomonas sp.
GACCTTGCGGTAAGTGGGCATGCTGCGCATGCCGCTGGGCAGCAGCTCGCGGGCCGCATTGATGGCGGCCTGCACCTCGCGGGCAGCGGCGTTGATGTCCCGGTCCAGCTCGAACTGCACCATGATGCGGGTGCTGCCTTGCGAGCTGCGGCTGCTCATCTGGCTCACCCCGGCAATACCACCCAGCGCCCGCTCCAGCGGCGTGGCCACGGTGGCCGCCATCACCTGCGGACTGGCACCCGGCAGGCTGGCCTGCACGGTAATTACCGGAAAATCCATGTCGGGCAGCGGTGCTACCGGCAACAGGCGAAAGCCCAAAATACCTAGCAGCACAATCGCCACGCTCAACAAGGTGGTGGCCACCGGACGGCGGATAAAGGGCGCGGACAGGTTCATGCCGGCTCGTCCTGCGCTGCGTGTTGCAGTTGGTTGCTGGCCGGCAAAATGCGGTCAAAGAACAGGTAAATCACCGGCGTGGTGTACAGGGTCAGCAACTGGCTGAGCAGCAGCCCGCCAACCATCACCAGCCCCAGCGGCTGACGCAACTCGGCACCGGAGCCGGTGGCCAACATCAGCGGAATGGCAGCAAACAGCGCCGCCAGTGTAGTCATCAGAATTGGACGAAAACGCAACATCGCTGCCTGATAAATCGCCTGCTCGGGCGACATGCCTTGATGACGCTCAGCCTCCAGCGCAAAATCGATCATCATGATGGCGTTTTTCTTGACGATACCGATCAGCAGGATGATACCAATCACGGCAATCATGCTCAGGTCGTTACCGGTCAGCAGCAGCGCCAACAGCGCACCAATCGCCGCCGACGGCAGGGTAGAAAGGATGGTGACTGGGTGAATAAAGCTCTCATACAGCACGCCCAGCACCAGATACATGGTGATCACTGCCGCCAGAATCAGCCACAGCGTACTGGACAGCGAGCTGCGAAATGCCGCTGCCGCGCCCTGAAAATGGCTTTGAATCGCCTCGGGCATTGCCAGCTCTTGCTGCGCCTGTTCAATCGCTGCCACCGCCTGCCCCAGCGATACTCCCGGACTCAAGTTGAACGACACGCTAATCGCCGGAAACTGGCCAATATGGTTAATCAACAGCGGGGCGGCCTTTTCTTCCAGCCGCACCAGGGTAGCCAGCCGCACCGCCTCGCCGCTGCTGCCACGTACATGCACATCTTCCAGCCGCATACGGGCATCATCACGACCGGCCAGCGACTCCAACACCACCCGGTACTGGCTGGTCTGGGTAAAGATGGTGGAAATCTGGCGCTGGCCAAAGGCATCGTAGAGCGCATCGGTGATGGTGCTGACGCTGATCCCCAGCCGTCCAGCCAGATCACGGTCGATGTCGAGGAAATACTGCAAGCCCTCGGCCTGCTGGTCACTGGCCACATCGCGCAATTGCGGTAGTTGCTGCAAATGAGCAACCAGTTGCGGTGCCCAGCTTTCCAATAACTGCGGATCGGCGGACTCCAGACTGAACTGGAACTGGGTGCGACTAACCCGGTCCTCGATGCTCAAATCCTGCACCGGTTGCAAGAATAGCTGGATGCCCAGCACCTGACTCAGTTGCGGACGCAGCCGCTCAATCACCTGCGCCGCCGATACGTCACGCTCGGCAAAGGGCTTGAGATTGATCAGCATCCGGCCACTGTTCAGGGTGGGGTTGCTGCCATCCACGCCGATCTGGGTGGATACGCTTTGCACCGCCTCATCCGCCAGCAGCACCTCGGTCAAGCGCTGCTGGCGTTCGCTCATGGCGGCAAAAGAAATGCTTTGCGGCGCTTCGGAAATACCCTGAATCACGCCAGTGTCCTGCTCGGGGAAAAAACCCTTGGGCACTGCCATCCACAACAAAGCTGTAACTACGAAGGTTGCCACCGCCACCAGTAAAGTAAGCGTCTGATGGCGTAACACCCAGCTTAGGCTTTTGCCATAGGCGGCGATAATACGGGTCAGCCAGTCGCTTTTTTCTTCATCTTGCTCACCTGGCTTGAGCAGCTTGGCGCACATCATTGGCGTGAGGGTCAGCGAAATCACCAGCGAAATCAGGATTGCCACCGACAGGGTAATGGCAAACTCGCGAAACAGCCGCCCGACCACATCCTGCATAAACAGCAACGGAATCAGCACCGCAATCAGCGAGAAGGTCAGTGAAATCAGGGTAAAGGTAATTTGTTTAGCACCCTTGAGGGCGGCATTGAGCGGCGTTTCACCCTCTTCCAGATGGCGGGCAATGTTTTCCAGCATGACGATGGCATCATCCACCACAAAGCCGGTGGCGATGGTCAACGCCATCAGGGTCAGGTTATTCAGCGAAAAACCGGCCAGATACATGATGCCAAAAGTACCAATCAGCGACAGCGGCACCACAATGGACGGAATCAACGTGGCGCTGAGTTTCTTCAAAAACAAAAAGGTCACCAGCACCACCAGCAGCACCGCCAGTACCAGCTCGAACTGCACATCTTTAATGGCGGCACGAATGGTCTGGGTGCGGTCAGTCAGTACCTGCACTTCGACACCGGCGGGCATGCTGGCAATAATCGACGGCAGCAGCGCATCAATCCGTTCCACTACCTCAATCACGTTGGCACCGGGCTGGCGCTGGATATTCAGCAGCACCGCTTGCTGGCGGTCGGCCCAGGCGGCCAAACGCTCGTTTTCCGCACCTTCGATAATCTCGGCAATATCGGCCAGCCGCAGCGTGCGGCCATCTTCGTGTTTGAGAATCAGCTGCGCATAGTCTTCGGCGCTGCGCAGCTGGTCGTTGGCATCGAGCTGGGTAATGCGGGACGGCCCGTCAATGCTGCCCTTGGGCTGGTTGACGTTGGCACGGGTAATCAGGCTGCGCACTTCGGCCAGCGTCATGCCGGCTGCTGCCAGCGCCTGCGGATCGGCCTGGATACGCACCGCCGGGCGTTGGCCACCACCAAGGCTGACCAGCCCGACTCCGTTGATCTGGGCGATCTTTTGCGCCATCCGCGTATCCACCAGATCGTTCACTTCCGGCAGCGGAACGCTGTCGGAGGTTACCGCCAGCGTCAGGATCGGGCTGTCAGCCGGGTTGACCTTGTTGTACACCGGTGGTGCCGGCAAGTCGTTGGGCAACAGGTTGGTAGCGGCATTGATCGCGGCCTGCACTTCCTGCTCGGCCACATCCAGCGCCACATCCAGACTGAAGCGTAAGCTGATCACCGAAGCGCCACCGGAGCTGTTGGAGGACATCTGCTCCAGCCCCGGCATCTGGCCAAACTGGCGCTCCAGCGGTGCGGTCACCGCACTGTTCATCACCTGTGGGCTAGCACCCGGGTAGAGCGTCATCACGCGGATGGTCGGGTAATCCACCTGTGGCAAGGCCGCCACCGGCAACAGCTGGTAGGCCAGCATGCCCATCAGGAACACTGCCACCATCATCAATGTGGTGGCGACCGGCCGCAGGATGAAAATACGGGAAAAGTTCATGGTCTGTCCTTATGGACGCTGACCGGCTGTTGAAGATCCACCTGGTCGTTTGGCTTTCTCATCAGCAGGCACCGGCTGGCCGTTCTCGGTGATCACTTCCACCTTGCCATCGGTTTTCAGGCGGTCGACACCCTCAACCACCACCCGCTGACCGGCCTGCAAGCCTTCCGCCACCAGGGTGAATTCGGCATCGCCCTGTCCCGGCTGTACCAGCTGCATCTGCGCCTTGTCTTCGACATCAACCAGCCAGACAAAACGCCCCTGATTGCCGAACTGCAGCGCATCATTGGGCACTTTCAGCACATTTTCATACAGCGCCAGCTGCAGACGCACGTTGACGAACTGCTGCGGGAACAGCCGCTTGTCGGCATTATCGAAACGCGCCTTCAGACGCACGGTTCCGGTACTGACATCAACCTGGTTGTCCATGCTGTCCAGCACGCCCAGCGCCAGTTGCTGACGCTCGTCGCGGCTCCACACCTCGACCTTGAGCGGCTCGCCGCCGGCCATCGCCTGCAACAGCTCGGGCAGGTGCTGCTCGGCCAGGGTAAAGCTGACCGCTATCGGCTGCTGCTGGGTAATGGTTGCCAGCACTGTACTGCCGGCGGATACGTTATTGCCCACATCCACCGCACGCAGACCGATGCGGCCGCTAATCGGTGCCGTGATGCGGCTGTATTCGACATTGAGCTTGGCGGCATCACGCTGGGCTTCGCGCACTTTCAGCGTGCCTCGCAGCTGGCTGACCTGGGCCTGTTGCTGTTCCAGCGTCTGCTTGGCGATCGACTCATCCTTGATCAGGCCCTGATAGCGGCGCAGATCCTGCTCTGCCTGCTGCAGCTGGGCACGGGTTTCCAGCAAAGCCCCCTCGGCCTGCAACAAGGCGGCCTGGTAGGTACGGTCATCCAGCTGGGCCAACACGGCACCCTGCTTCACCTGCTGACCTTCATCAAACATCACCTCGCGCAGGATGCCGCCAACCTGGCTGGTCACCTCTGTGCTGTTCCAGGCAGTTACAGTACCCAGCGCTTTCAGGGTATGGGCAAAATTGCCAAGCTCCAGCCGGTGCACGCTGACTGGGACTGCTTCCATCATGAAACCGCCACGCATGCTCATGGCAGGCCCGGCTGCCGGCTTGTCCTTGCCGAACTGCTGCCAGCCCCAGTAACCACCGGCAAGCAACGTAACCAATAACAGCCAAAACCAGAACTTGCGAAAAACGGATGCAGAAGCGGAAGTGTTAGACACGGCAGTCCAGTCCATCAATTAAAAGAGCTGTAGAAGATAGCAGGCTGCCGTAAATTATTCAGTGGGTTTACGTTGCATTTACCGGCCCACAGAACAGGCTTTTGTCCAGACCATCAATGACAGTTTCTGCTTCGGCAATTAAGACAAAAACGCCCCGTCATGGCCATGACGGGGCGCAAAGAATACGCATAAGCAAGCAAGATCAGCGCATGATTATGTCGCAAATCAGGTCGATGGCCGTTTCCAGCAGCAGGTACTGTCACGAGTCATCATGCA
>CAZVDA010000179.1:0-4973 GCA_964625365.1 uncultured Thiopseudomonas sp.
CATCTTCAGAAGCAGTGATGCGGGCTTCGGCTTCTTTGTTCAGGGAGCAGCCGGTAGCCAGAACGCCAGCCAGGGCCAGAGCAGAGAGTTTCAGAGCAGTTTTCATTTGTTTCCCCTAAGTTGTGTTGGGTATCCATGGATATCAGCATGCAAAAGCTGCGGGCTGACAGTTGCTTATATTACCTGTTTACTTGATTAAGTAAACTGTTTGCCATAGTAAAAATGGCCTATTTTTAATCCCGTGATACTGTGGGCATGTTTGGCCGGTGCAGGTAGCCAGATGGGCCTAAACTTCTTTACTGGCTGGCCTGCTGTGCTAGCATGGCGCGCATTTGTTTCATCTTTTCTTTACTAAGGAGATGCGCCACCATGGCCAATGTCAAGTTCTTTGGCGGAGAAGCGGTTCCGCTGGAAATGCATAAAGTCCGTATTGTCCAGAAACTCAATCTGCCACCCATTGAGCGCCGTTTAGAGGCCATTACCGAGGCCGGCAACAACACCTTCCTGCTGCGCAACGCAGACGTGTTTATGGACATGCTCACCGACAGCGGCGTCAACGCCATGAGCGACCAGCAACTGGCCGCCATGATGGTGGCTGATGACAGCTATGCCGGCAGTGCTACCTACACCCGTCTGGAGAGCAAGGTTAAAGAGCTGTTCGGTATGCCGTTCTTTCTGCCTGCGCACCAGGGGCGTGCCTGCGAGAACATTCTCGGTCAGGTGCTGGTGACCGAGGGTAGTGTGGTGCCGATGAACTACCACTTCACCACCACCAAGGCGCACATTGTGCTCAATGGCGGCATTGTCGAGGAACTGGTGGCTGACAAGGGGCTGGAAGTGACCAGCGACATGCTGTTCAAGGGCGATATGGACATCGACAAGCTGCGCCAGTGCATTGATGAATACGGCGCAGACCGGGTGGCTTTTGTGCGCATGGAAGCCGGTACCAACCTGATTGGTGGCCAGCCGATTTCCGTGGCCAACCTGGAAGCCATCCGCAAGGTATGTGACGAAAACGAACTGATGCTGGTACTGGACGCCAGCCTGTTGCAGGATAACCTGTACTTCAACAAGGTGCGCGAGGACTCCTGCAAGGATATGGAGGTCCGTGAAATCACCCGTCGCATCGCCGGTCTGTGTGACGTGATTTACTTCTCGGCCCGCAAGCTGGGTAGCGCCCGTGGGGGCGGCCTGTGCATTCGTGATGAAGCGCTGTATAACAAGATGCGCGGCCTGGTACCGCTGTACGAAGGTTTTCTAACCTACGGCGGCATGTCGGTACGCGAGATGGAAGCCATGACCGTGGGCCTGGAAGAAACCATGGATCTGGATGTTATCAGCCAGGGGCCGCTGTTTATTGAGTACATGGTCAACGAACTGGCCAAAGCCGGTGTACCGGTGATTACCCCCGCGGGTGGGCTGGGCTGTCACATCAACGCCATGCAGTTTGTAGATCACATTCCGCAGTCGCAGTATCCGGCCGGTGCACTGGCGTCTGCGCTGTATCTGATCAGCGGTGCGCGCGGCATGGAGCGTGGTACCATTTCCGAGCAGCGCGAGCCGGACGGAAGCGAGACTTTTGCCAACATGGAGCTGGTGCGTCTGGCGATGCCGCGTCGCGTGTTTACCCTGTCGCAGGTGAAGTACGTGATTGACCGTGTGGTGTGGCTGTACGCCAACCGTCATCTGGTTGGCGGTCTGGAGTTTACCGAAGAACCGGAAATTCTCCGTTTCTTCTATGGCCGCCTGGCACCGGTTTCCGACTGGCAGCAGAAACTGGTCGAGCAGTTCCGCAAGGACTTTGGCGACAGCCTGTAATCGTTGCCGGAATGAAAAAGCCGCACCCCTTTGGGAGTGCGGCTTTTTTGTGTTTGAAATAGATCAGTAGTGCTCGGGCTGGTAACCAATGCGGAAGCCGCCCCAGTGACGGCCGTTGACGTAAATGGGCACGGACAGGTCGTGCATGTGCTCGCCGGTTTCGCGGATGTAGGTTTGCAGCAGCATGGGTTTTTCGTGGCTGCCGCAGCGGCTGCCGACCTTGTCGTTGAACAGGCGCTTGGTGCGGTTGTTTAGATAGTCCTGCTCGGGGTTGCCGGTCAGCGGCTGGCTGTAGGGCTTGTTGTGGGTTGGGATGTAGCCTTCCGGAGTAATGCCGATGGCAAATACCACGCCCGGATGCTGCAGGATGCTTTCCTGGTATTCCGGCAGAACGCTGTCGGTATAGCGGTCGAAGCTGCTGTGGTATTTCTGCGGATGGGTGTTGGGAATCGGCGTCAGTGTGCGGTTGAACAGGTCGGTTTCGCGGATGCTGCCTTTGGCGACATCGGCGCTGAAACGCTCGCCAATGGCCTGGGCGGCTGCGCGGGCAAGCTGGTAAATGGCCTGATGATACTCGGACAGACTGACCTCGGACAGGCGCTCGCTGATGCTTTCCGTCTGGCCTTCCAGGGCACGTGCGGCTTCGCTTAGCTGCTGGGTCTGGGTATCGCTAACGGACAGGTCTTGGCGCACCTGGGCCACCGCATGAAACAGTTCGTCCAGACGCTGGCGGTTATTCTGGGTGCCGGATGCGATCTGGCCCATTTGTTGTTCAACTTCGATGGCCAGCTGGGTAATGCTGGTGAGCTGATCGCCGGCGTGCTCGACCAGGCCTACGCTGTCATTGAGTTCCAGCATCAATTGTTGCAGCTGGCTGGCCACTTCGCTGGTGTGTTGACGGATGTCGCTGACCATGGTTTCCACTTCTTCGGTGGCGGTAGCCGTGCGGCTGGCCAGTGCACGAACCTCGTCAGCCACTACGGCAAAGCCGCGGCCTGCCTCGCCGGCGCGGGCCGCTTCGATGGCGGCGTTAAGCGCCAGCAGGTTGGTCTGGCTGGCAATGTTCTGGATAACGGCGGTGACCTGCTGGATTTCTTCGCTGCGCTGGCTCAGGCTGTGTACCAGCTCGCTGTTGCTGGTAGCCTGCTGGCTGAGCTTGTGGATGCAGGCAATGGTCTGGTTGAGACCGGACAGCCCCTGTTCGCTGCTGGTACGCACTTCGCTGGCACTGCCCAGCCCGCTTTCGCTAAGGCGTGCGGTTTGTTCCTCAGTGACGATCATCTGCTCGGCGCTGCTTTCAATCTGGGTGGCGGCTGCCACCAGCGAGTCGAGTTTGCTGCTAAGCTGCGTGGCGGCATGGCTGACGCCGGCGGCGGTCAGGGCGTTTTTACTGGTGGCGTGGGACAGTTCACGGGCCAGTTGTGTGGTGCTGTCCTGCTCCTGTGTGTCTGTATCGGTGGCTGTGGCGTGATGCTTGCCCGCCGGCCAGAAACAGGCCGCCAGTGCGGGCAGCAGGCAGAGCGGTGTGTACCAGGCAGAAATATCCTGCCAGGCCATGAGCAACAAAAGACCGGCACCGGCCAGAATGGCGGCAGGCAGGATGGGAGAACGTGCGTGTTGGTTGGTCATAGCAAAGCGGGCCTTGTCAATGTAGCTGTGGAATAAACTGTGACAGCTATCACAATTAATCACAAGTATCGGTCAATGCTGTCAAAAATGGATGCCACTTTAGTATGCACCTTGCGCAACCTTGGTGCCGGGGATGCTTGCTGCCATCTGTCAAAGCGCGGGCGGCAGCAAGTCTGTGGTTATTTGCCAAACGATGCGCAGTGCCCGCCGGTGGGTGCCTGGCCGGAGCCCAGCGCAAAGATGGCGCTTTCCAGCCGCAGGTTGACGGGAGAGGCATGATGCCAGTCCCAGACAAAGAAGGCGCCCAGTGCCAGCCAGAACAGCAGGATGCGTGGTTTTTTGAGGTGTGCCATGGCTTAGTACCCGTAATGTTTGCGGATGCGTACACCCGCCAGTGAACCGATGAACGCCAGCACCACCCAGATCCAGCCGTGCAGGCTGCCGGTAGAAATGCCGCTGACCATGGCGCCCACGTTGCAGCCAAAGGCCAGACGTGAACTGTAGCCCAGCAGGAAGCCGGCCGTCAGGCCGACGATCCACTGGGTTGGGGTAAGCTTTTTCTGGTTGTCGTCTTTCTTGCCGGCAAACACCAGCAAGGCACCGCCCAGAATGCCGATGCTGGTAATGGTGGTGACATCCAGAAATACCGATTGCTGCAGTGCGCCGGCGTTGCTGGGCAGGCTCCAGAACGCGTTGACGGAGGGATCGAACAGGCTGGTAGCCTGGGCAATTTTGGCGCCCCACAGACCGAAACTGTACACGATGCCCCAGGGCTGGCCAGCAATGACCAGGTTGAGAATCGCCAGGGCGGCCAGCAGCACGGCGCCTATGATCAGGCCCTTGTTGAGGGCAGGGCGCGGTGTGGCAGCGCCCTTGCTCCACCAGAAACACAGCGCGGCCAGCAGCAGAATGCCGCCAAAGGTCAGTGCCAGTGCGCCACCGAGACCGGCGCTGTCGAGCAGGCTGACCGGAGCCACAGCCCCCAGATCCAGCCACCAGCCCAGATGGGCCGAGCCCAGAAAGCTGCCCAGTGCAAATAACGGCAGGATGGCCATGTTGAGTGGAATGCCCAGGCCGGCCTTGTACAGGGTGCCGGAACCGCAGCCATCGGAAATCTGCATGGCTGCACCAAATACCAGTGCGCCGACCAGCAGGCTGATGCTGGGTGCACCCAGCGCGGCGGCCAGATCGCCCGGAAAGGCTGCCAGCAGCGGCAGGGAAATGGCGGCGGCAATGGCCAGCAGCAAGAGCTGGGCATAGGCACCGCTGGCGTCACGCTGTTCGATCAGGTTGCGCCAGCCGGTGGTGAAACCAAAGCGCAAACCAGCCAGTACCAGACCCAGGCCGATACCCACCACAAACAGCAGGCTCTGGCGGATGGATACCGACCACAGCAGAAACAGGGTAAAGGCAGCCAGTGCCAGAATAAGTCCGTTACGTTGTTTACTCATGAATCAGTCTGCCAGTTGCTTGAATTTTGTCTGGATTTGCTGCCAGCGCGAGGGGGTGTTGTCCATGGGCAGTGC
>CAZVDA010000180.1:0-4929 GCA_964625365.1 uncultured Thiopseudomonas sp.
GTCACCAGCGAGCGCATGGCGCTGTGGTATTCGGCGTCCACTTCGGCATCGGCAGCCGCCACGCTGACCGCCTTGTCGGCATCAAAGCGGGCAAAGGCGTCCAGCGCGTCGTGTAGCATGGCGCGTACACTGGTGCCGATGTGGCGCACCTCGACCTGACCGGCCGGCTGTGCGCCTTCCTGGCTCAGCTCGATGCCCTGGGCGGCAATTTTGGCGGCCTTGTCGCCAATGCGCTCCAGATCGGCCACACACTTGCTGACCGCCAGAATGGTGCGCAGGTCGATGGCTGCCGGCTGGCGCAGGGCCAGTACCCGTGCACACTCCTCGTCGATGCGCTTTTCCAGGCTGTCCACGTCCTCTTCGGTGGCCAGTACCCGGCGGGCCAGCTCGATATCGGCCTGCAAAAATGACTGCAGCGCATCATCGACCTGTTTTTCTACAAGCCCGCCCATGCGCAGCAGGTCGTTGCGGATGGTGTCCATTTCCTGCATGAACTGGCTGGAGCTGTGTTTTCCGAGTTTGAATGACATGGCAAAACTCCTGTAATCAGCCGAAACGGCCGGTGATGTAGGCTTCGGTCAGCGGGTTGTCGGGCTGGGTAAATACCTTGTCGGTGGCGTTGACCTCAACCAGCTCGCCCAGATGAAAATAGGCGGTACGGTCGGATACCCGCGCAGCCTGCTGCATGGAGTGGGTGACAATGGCAATGCTGTACTGGCGCGACAGCTCGGCAATCAGCTCTTCGATCTTGGCGGTGGCTATGGGGTCCAGCGCCGAGCAGGGCTCGTCCATCAGGATCACCTCGGGACTGACGGCAATGGCACGGGCAATGCACAGGCGCTGCTGCTGGCCGCCGGACAGGCCGGTGCCGGAGCTGTTGAGGCGGTCTTTCACCTCGTCCCACAAACCGGCACGGCGCAGGCTGTCTTCGACAATATCGTCCAGATCGCCACGGCCACGGGCCAGCCCGTGAATGCGCGGGCCGTAGGCCACGTTGTCATAGATCGACTTGGGGAAGGGGTTGGGCTTCTGGAACACCATGCCGATGCGCGCACGCAGCATGACCACATCCACCGACGGGTCCTGGATGTCTTCACCATCGAGCAGGATACGGCCTTCTACGCGGCAGCCGGCAATGGTGTCGTTCATACGGTTGAAGGCACGCAGCAAGCTGGACTTGCCGCAGCCGGACGGCCCGATAAAGGCCATTACTTCGTTTTCCAGCAGGTCCAGGCTGATGCCCTTGACGGCCATGTGCTGGCCGTAATAAATGCGCACGTCCTGAGCGCTCATTTTGGTGCGCACGGGCAGCAGGCCGGTGTTGGGTGTTGATGACATGGCGGTTAGCTCCATTGATTTTGCAGGCGCTTGCGCAGCCAGATGGCGATGCCGTTAAGGCTGATCATCAGGCTCAGCAGCACAATGATGGCGGCGGCGGTGCGGGCTTCAAAAAAGTTGCGCAGTTCGTGGCCCTGCCACAGAAATATCTGCACCGACAGGGCGCTGGACTGGTCCAGCGGCGAAGCCGGTACGCTGGCGACAAAGGCGTTCATGCCGATCAGCAGCAGCGGTGCGGTTTCGCCCAGTGACTGCGCCACCGCCAGAATGGCACCGGTCAGTACGCCGGGCAGTGCCTGCGGCAAGACATGATGAAACACCACCTGGCAGCGCGAGGCACCCATGCCCAGCGCCGCCTGGCGCAGCGAATCGGGCACCGCCTGCAGCGCGGCGCGGGTGGCAATGATCACTGTGGGCAGCGCCATCAGGCTGAGTACCAGCCCGCCGACCAGCGGTGCAGACAGCGGCAGGCGCAGGGTATTGATAAACAGCGCCGCACCCAGCAGGCCAAACACGATGGACGGCACCGCCGCCAGGTTGTTGATATTGATTTCAACCAGATCGGTCCAGCGGTTTTTGGGCGCAAACTCTTCCAGATAGAGCGCCGCACCCACCCCCAGCGGCACCGCCACCAATAGCACGATCAACAGCATGTACAGCGAGCCCATGAAGGCACCCAGCAGGCCGGCGGAAGCCGCCGAGCTGCGCGAGTCGGCGCGGGTAAACAGGCTGCTGCTGAACTGCAGACGGATATGGCCGTCGGCCTGCAGGCGGTCGGCCAGCTCGCGCACGCCGGCGGGCAGCTGTTGCTGGTGGTCGGGCAGGCTGCGGTCGATATTGCCGCGCAGCCAGACATCCACATTGGCATCGGCCAGCAGGTCAATTTGCCGGGTCTGGCCCAGCAGCTGCGGATCGGCGGCCAGCATGTCGCGCAGGCGATGGCGCTCGGCGGAGGCAAACAGGGCACGGGCATGGCGCGGCTCAATACGCTGGTCGGGATAGAGTGTCTGTACGCCCTGTACCAGCAGTTGTTGCCAGTTGATGCGGGCCAGCTGGCCATGCCAGGCGATTTCCCGCTGGCGGAAGTCGGCGGGACTCTCGCCAGCCTTGGGCTGTGGCCGCTCGCCGATACGGATCAGCTGCGGATCAAAGTGTATTGGCAGGCTGATGGACGACTGCCAGAACGCCGGCAGGCCACGGTGCAAAATGCTGGCAAACAGCACCAGTACAAACAGGATGGCAGTCGCCACGGCCAGCTGGCCGGTGCGGCGAAAGCGCCGTTCGCGGGCGTGGCGTTGCTGCAGGGTCTTGCCCAGTCGCGCCAGATGCATCTGGCGGGCGTTGATGCCGGTATCCAGACGGTCGAGTTCGGAGGGATTATTCATATTGCTCCCGGTATTTGCGCACAATGTACAGGGCCACTACGTTCAGCAGCAGGGTAATGGCAAACAGGGTCAGGCCCAGGGCAAAGGCCACCAGCGACTGCGGACCGGCAAAATCAGTATCGCCGGTGAGCTGGTTGACGATGCTGACGGTTACGGTGGAGATGGCTTCCAGCGGGTTGGCGTGCAGCTGCGGGCTGTTGCCGGCGGCCAGCACCACTATCATGGTTTCGCCAATGGCGCGGCTGACGGCCAGCAAAAACGCGCCGACAATGCCCGGCAGCGCAGCCGGCAACACCACCTGGCGGATGGTTTCCGAGCGCGTGGCACCCAGCCCCAGCGAGCCGTCACGCAGCGACTGCGGCACGCGGGTGATGATGTCGTCCGACAGCGACGACACAAAGGGCACAATCATGATGCCCATCACCACGCCAGCAGTCAGGGCGCTGGTGGCACGCACCTGGATGCCCAGCAGCTCGCCGGCGGCGGCAAACAGCGGCCCCACCAGCAGCATGGCAAACACGCCGTACACGATGGTGGGAATGCCGGCCAGAATCTCGATCACCGGCTTGGCAATGTCACGCACGCGGGCCGGTGCGTATTCCGCCAGATAGATGGCGGTCATCAGCCCCAGCGGAATGGCCACCAGCATGGCAATCAGGCTGACCATCAGGGTGCCCCACAACAGTGGCAGCAGGCCGTAGTCACCGTGGGCGGTGCCGCTGCTGCTAAAAGCCGGCGCCCAGCGGGTGCCCAGGAAAAACTCGCCGGGGCTGACAAAGCTGAAAAAGCGCAGCGTTTCGCCCAGCATCGACAGCACAATGCCCAGCGTGGTGAGAATGGCCAGTGCCGAACAGCCCAGCAGCAACAGCCGCAGCAGGCGTTCGACCTGTTCACGGGCGCGAAACTGCAGCTGCATGCGGCGCAGCGTCAGTGCACTGCCTGCCGCGACCACAAGGGCCAGCAGGGTGGTTTTGATCAGGGTGGCGTACTGTTGTAGCTGTAGCAGGCGGGCGGCAGCCTCATGCTCGTAGCCGGCCACTTCGCCGGTTACGCCGTAGCCGCTGGCCAGGTTATGCAGGCGGCGCATCAGCACCACCTGCGCGTTGGCGTCCGGCTGCAGCCCGGCGGGGATGCTGTCCAGTACCAGCCGGCTGATCAGCCAGGGCTCCAGCAGCAGCCACAGGCCCAGCAGCAACAGGGCAGGACCCGCCGCCCAGAATGCCAGCAGGCTGGCATGGTAGACGGGCCTGGAGTGCTGGCTGCCACGCGGCAGCCCGGCTGCCTGCTGGCGGCTGCGCCAGAAACCGGCGTAATAGGCCAGCGCCATGACGGCCAGCAGGATCAGCACCAGAGTCGGATTGCTCATGCCGGATTACCTGTCAGCGAAGGGTCTGGCCGCTGGCAAAGCCGGCCTGTGCCTGTTCACGTTCCTGCGTGCCCAGCGGTATCAGGCCGGCTTCTTCCAGCGGACTGCCGGAACCGGACACCGCTTCGTCCATGAAATACTCGACAAATTCCTTCAGGCCCGGTACCAGGTCCAAGTGCTCGCCCTTGACGTAGAAGTACAGCGGACGGGACACCGGATAAGAGCCGTCACCAATGCTGTCCAGGCTGGGCAGTACGCCGTCAATGGCGGCCACCTGCAGGCGGTCACGGTTTTGTTCGTAGAAGTTCAGGCCGAATACGCCCAGTGCCTGTGGCTGCATTTGCAGGCGGGTCAGGGTTTCGGTGTAGTCGCCGGCCACCTCGATCACACGGCCGTCGGCACGCAGGCCGGTACAGTAGCCTTCACGTTCACTATCGGGCAGGGCGGTAATGGCCTCAAGCCCCTGGCAGCCCTGCTGCAGCAGCTTTTCGGCAAACACTTCACGGGTGCCGTGGTTGGAGGCGGGCACCACCAGCACGATTTCGCGGTCAGGCAGGCTGCTGTCCAGCTGTGACCAGCGGGTGTAGGGGTTGTCCACCCACTGTCCGTCCACATTGATTCGTGCGGCAGCGGCCAGATAAATCTGGCGGGCGCTCAGATCCAGGCTGGCCTGGTCGTTGCGCGACGCAAAGACGATACCGTCATAGCCCACCGGTATTTCCATGATGCGCTTGACGCCCTGTGCGGCGCAGCTGTCAATTTCGCTGTCCTTGATCGGGCGCGAAGCGTTGGCAATGTCGATGGTGTGCAGGCCGGTGCCCTGGCAAAACTGGCGCAGGC
>CAZVDA010000181.1:0-4922 GCA_964625365.1 uncultured Thiopseudomonas sp.
GATGGCGACAAACTCCAGGTTCGGACAGGACGGCAGCACGAATGACTCACCATCCAGCCTGACCGGCTGATGCAGCAGCCCGCCGCCATCCCAGAATGACAGCATGTTGAACAGCGGAAAGCCGCTGGTCAGATCCTGGTGCACTAACTCAGTGCACCAGACCCGGTGCGGACAGCCTTCGCGCAGGGTCAGAAGCCCGGTCACGTGATCGATCTGGCTGTCCAGCAGAATAATGTCGCCAATGGCGGTGTCACGCAGCGCCCGCGCCGGCTGCAGCGCGGGGAAGGACGCCAGTTGTGCACGAATGTCCGGCGAGGCGTTACACAGAATCCAGTTTGCGCCATCATCGCTGACCGCGATTGACGACTGGGTACGCGCCTTCGCATTTAGCGTGCCCTGGCGCAAACCATGGCAGTTATGGCAGTTGCAGTTCCACTGCGGAAACCCGCCACCTGCCGCCGAGCCCAACACCTGAATATGCATGCCTGTCTCCCGTCCGCAAACAAAGACCCCGGCGGCGCCGGGGTCTACTGCAACCTTAGCGGTTGTTGATGTACATGGTTACTTCAAAGCCGATACGCAGATCGTTATAAGCAGGTTTGGTCCACATGGTCATTACCTCGGTGTTGTTGTTATGAATACCGGATCAGCCCGGTGAACTATTAGTAACGCCACACGCCCACCCACAAAACAGCACCTTGGTACTACCTTCAAGCTCCATTGGCAGTAATTCCACCGTCAGGCCACGGCGACCGCCACCACCGAACCGCTACCAAAGGACTAATTTTAGAGCCTTTGAGACTATTCACCGATCCACCGCATCTGCCTATCATCCAAACCAGCCCCCACAGCCCGACGCTGCGGGAGACCGACCAAAACAAGAGGCAAGTAATCATGATCTACGCACAACCCGGTACTCCAGGCGCTCTGCTCACCGTTAAACCCCGTTATGGCAACTACATCGGCGGCCAGTTTGTTCCGCCGGTCAACGGCAACCACTTCACCAACACCACGCCGGTGACCGGTGCGGTCTGTGGCGAATTTCCCCGTTCCGACGCCGATGACGTCAACCTGGCGCTGGACGCCGCCCACGCCGCAGCAAAAAGCTGGGGCAAAACTTCAGTACAAGACCGCTCCCGCGTTCTGCTGAAAATTGCCGACCGCATCGAAGAAAACCTTGAGCTGCTGGCCGTAGCCGAAACCTGGGACAACGGCAAGGCCGTACGTGAAACCCTCAACGCCGACATTCCGCTGGCCGCCGACCACTTCCGTTACTTTGCCGGCTGCATCCGCGCCCAGGAAGGCACCGCTGCCGAAATCAACGAAAACACCGCTGCTTACCACTTCCGCGAACCACTGGGTGTAGTGGGCCAGATCATCCCCTGGAACTTCCCCCTGCTGATGGCCGCCTGGAAACTGGCACCCGCACTGGCCGCCGGCAACTGCATCGTGCTCAAGCCGGCCGAACAAACCCCCTTCTCCATCACCGTGTTCATGGAAGTAATCGGCGACCTGCTGCCACCAGGCGTACTCAACGTGGTGCATGGCTTTGGCCGCGAAGCCGGCGAAGCCCTGGCCAGCAGCACCCGCATTGCCAAAATCGCCTTTACCGGCTCCACCCCTGTGGGCCGCCACATCATGAAACTGGCCGCCGACAACATCATCCCCAGCACTGTAGAGCTAGGCGGCAAGTCGCCCAACATCTACTTTGAAGACATCATGAAGGCCGAGCCCAGCTTTATTGAAAAAGCGGCCGAAGGTCTGGTGCTGGCATTCTTCAACCAGGGCGAAGTTTGCACCTGCCCGTCCCGCTCACTGATCCAGGAATCCATCTACGAGCCGTTCATGGCCGAGGTGATGAAAAAGATCAAGCAAATCAAACGCGGCAACCCGCTGGACACCGAAACCATGGTTGGTGCCCAGGCATCCCAGCAGCAGTTTGACAAGATCATGTCCTACATGAAAGTGGCCGAAGAAGATGGCGCCGAACTGCTGACCGGTGGCCATGCCGAAAAACTGGAAGGCGATCTGGCCAACGGTTACTACGTGCAGCCAACCCTGTTCAAGGGCCACAACAAAATGCGCATCTTCCAGGAAGAAATCTTTGGCCCGGTGGTTGCTGTTGCCACTTTCAAAGACGAAGCCGAAGCGCTGGAAATGGCCAACGACACCGAGTTTGGTTTGGGTGCCGGCGTGTGGACCCGCGACATCAACCTGGCCTACCGCATGGGCCGTGGCATTCAGGCTGGCCGCGTGTGGACCAACTGCTACCACATGTACCCTGCCCACGCCGCCTTCGGTGGTTACAAGAAGTCCGGTGTTGGTCGTGAAACCCACAAGATGATTCTGGATCACTACCAGCAAACCAAAAACCTGCTGGTCAGCTACGACCCCAATCCAATGGGCTTCTTCTAAGCCGAAACGGCCGGCAAGTCGCAATGGCTTGAGCACAAGGGCCACCCCGGCGGGTGGCCCTTGTGCGTTTCCCACATTTGAACTGGGCAAGCAGCCGCCCCCAAGAGCGGCATAAATGGCTCAAGCGCCATCTTCGCAACTACGCCGGCTATCATGCGCTGTCAAAATGGTAGAAAGCCGCTAAGATTGCGCCATTCACCACGAGGGCAAGCCATGAGCCAAGCGCCAATCTACGTCACCCAGCCACTACTACCGGAGCTGAACGAGTTTCTGCCCTACCTGGAACAAATCTGGGACAGCAAACAGCTCACCAACGGCGGCAACATGCATCGCCAGCTGGAGCAACACCTGGCCGACTACCTGGGCGCAGAACACGTATCCCTGTTCAACAACGGCACCATCGCCCTGCTCACCGCCCTGCAGGCGCTGCGCATCACCGGCGAAGTGATCACCACGCCCTACTCCTTTGTTGCCACCACGCACTCCCTGCTATGGAATGGCATCCGCCCGGTGTTTGCCGATATCGACCCGCACAGTTTCAACCTTGATCCGGAAAAAATCGAAGCCGCCATCACCCCGCACACCACCGCCATCATGCCGGTGCACTGCTATGGCAACCCGTGCGACGTAGACGCCATACAGCGCATCGCCGATCACTACAACCTGAAAGTCATCTACGACGCCGCCCACAGCTTTGGCGTGCGCGATGCCGGCGGCAGCATCCTGCGTCATGGTGATTTAAGCGTGCTAAGTTTTCACGCCACCAAGGTATTCAACACCTTCGAGGGCGGCGCGATTATCTGCCCAGACGCGAAAACCAAAAGACGCATCGACCAGCTAAAAAATTTCGGTTTTGTTAACGAAACCACCGTGGTCACCAACGGCATCAACGGCAAAATGAGCGAAATCAACGCCGCCTTTGGTCTGCTACAGCTCAAACACATCGACCAGGCACTGACCCAGCGTCAACAGATCGCCCAGCGCTACAACCAGCAACTCAAAGACATCAAGGGCATCAGCATCCCCGCTGCGCTGCTGGAGCAAAGCACCAACAACTCCTACTACCCGATTCTGGTAGACAGCGACTACCCCATCAGCCGCGACGCGCTCTACCAGCGCCTGCGCGACAACGGTATTTACTCAAGACGTTACTTTTACCCGCTCATCAGCCAGTTCCCCATGTATCGCGGACTGGTTAGCGCCCAGCCGGAAAATCTCGCCACCGCGACAGAAATTGCAGAAAAGGTACTGTGCCTGCCGATTTATCCGGCGTTGACCGAGGAAGAGCAAGATGGGGTGATTGGGGTGGTGAGGGAGTTTAGCGGGTAATAAATAAGCCTAGCCGTTCTACCACTTCCTGGTGAGAGATGCTTCCTTCAGCCCGGCTTCGCTCTTCACTGCGCTTGAGCTTCTCCAGCACGTAAAGGTGATATTGCACATCCTCAAGCGTAGCGTCCGCAGGCAACGTCTCAAGCAAAGAAAAAACCTCATCTCTGGCAGTATTCATGACACACCTCAAAATCTATAGCCCAATCAGTACATAGCGGCAGCTTACCACTTGCCTAGCATCGGCAAAAGCCTGTGTTTTACCCTGCACCAGCTTCTCAATTAGCCACTTTTTCTTAATCAAGCAAGGGTTTTATTAAAAAAAGGCAATTTGCATGATTTTTTATTAAATTCAACGCGTGGTTTAGCTAGGCATGCATTGCAACGTACTGTTCAGCAGTAGGTAAACGTAAAGGCAGCTCAGTTGGCTCAGGGCGAATAGCTTCCCACCCCAGGCAAGCCAGCCAAGTCTGGCGCGGAATGGGTTTTTGCGCAGTACGGTAATAACTAACCATGCGACGGCTAATACCCAATGCCTGTGCTGCCGTGGTCAGTGATAAGCCATTGCGCTGCATCCAGCCGTCAAACATCTCATGACTCACTTCACCAGCCTGCTCCTTGGCCCAGGCATAAACGTTGTCAGCCCCAAACTCTTCGTCAAACCATTCAATGCCGTTGCCCCACTCACTAACGTGCACAGTAGCAAAAATCTCAGGTTTCAAGACCGGCTCCAGCACCGCATGGCGACGCAACCTGGCTTCGACATCTACTTCCAAGGTTTCACCTGTACTCCAAATGGTACGCAAACGGTAGGGCGCTAGAGCCTCCACTGCTACTAGCCTAGGAGAAAAATACTCACTCATGGATGACTCCTCAGCCATTGCTCAAACAAAAAATCCAGATTGGCCTCAACCCAATCAAGCGCTTCACGAATCTCTCTTGCCGCAACCTGCCCTTTGATAAGCAAACCATCAGTCAAAACTCACGTCACGAACTGGTGATTTATCACGCTCGAAAAGCGCCGCTTCATCATCGGTCAATCTTGCTTTACGCCCTATGCTTTCCAGCAAATCACCCAACTGCACCCGCCTGCGGTTATCCAGCACAGCGGCAACAACTACAACATCACCAATAATTCGATAATAGATAGAGAAAGGAAATCGACGAGCCAGCATTCTGTA
>CAZVDA010000182.1:0-4919 GCA_964625365.1 uncultured Thiopseudomonas sp.
GCAACATCGAGCTGCAGATGCCGCTGCGCGTGTACAGCCAGGACAACCTGCTGATAGAAGAATTTGGCGAGGTTCGCCGCACGCCCATCCGCTTTGACGAAGTGCCGGCGGATTTTATCAATGCTTTACTCTCTGCAGAAGACGACAACTTCACAAAACACCACGGTGTTGACCCGGGCAGCCTTTTACGGGCTGCCAGCCAGCTGGTCAAGAGCGGCCGCATCCAGACCGGCGGCAGCACCATCACCATGCAGGTGGCCAAAAACTTTTTCCTGACCAGCGAACGCAGCTTTTCGCGCAAGGCCAACGAAATCCTGCTTGCGCTACAGATTGAGCGCGAGCTGACCAAAAACGAGATTCTCGAACTCTACATCAACAAAATTTACCTTGGCAATCGCGCCTATGGTATCGAAGCGGCAGCCAACGTTTACTACGGCAAGTCAATAAAAGAGCTGTCGCTTGCACAGATGGCCATGCTGGCCGGTCTGCCCAAGGCTCCGTCGCGCTACAACCCGATTGCCAACCCGGCCCGCAGCATGGAACGCCGCGACTGGATTCTGGGCCGCATGCTCAAGCTGGGCTATATCGACCAGCAACGCTATGAGCAGGCAGTTGCCACCGGCCAGGAAGCCAAGCTACACATCAGGCACCCGGATGTCCATGCGCCCTATGTCGCTGAAATGATGCGTCTGGAAATGATCGAGCGTTACGGCAGCGATGCCTACACCAACGGCATGAACGTGTACGCCACCACTCCGGCCGACCTGCAGGAGCATGCGCAGCAGGCCGTATTGCGCGGGCTGGTTGACTACGACCGCCGCCACGGTTATCGCGGCCCCGAGGCGCACATCGGCAAGCGCTCCGACTGGCCTGCCGCGCTGCGCAACAGCAAGCGCATCGAGCAGTTTCTGCCCGCCATTGTTTCCGCCGTGGAGAAAGACGGCATTTTTGTCATGCTGGCCGATGGCAGTGAAGATCACGTCAGCTGGCAAAGCATGCGCTGGGCAGCCCCCTTCCTCAGCAACTCCAGTCATGGTGCTGCACCACGCAGCCCGGCTGCGGTGGTCAAGGAGGGCGACCTGATCCGTGTGGTGCGCAACGACGAAGGTCAGCTGCAATTCTCGCAACTGCCAAAAATCCAGGCATCCCTCATTTCGGTAGACCCGCACAGCGGGGCCATCAAGGCGCTGGTCGGCGGCCTGTCATTTGAGCAAAGCCACTACAACCGCGCCACCCAGGCCCAGCGCCAGCCCGGCTCCAGCTTCAAGCCCTTCATTTACAGCGCCGCACTGGATGCCGGCTTTACTCCCGCCACCCTGGTCAATGATGCCCCCATCGAGATTTTTGAGCCCGGCATGAAAGAGGCCTGGCGGCCCAAAAACTCCGACAGCAACTTTCTCGGCCCGATCCGTCTGCGCGAAGGGCTATACCGCTCGCGTAACATGGTGTCCATCCGCGTGCTACAGGATATCGGCATTCCCTACACCCGCGACTACATCAGCCATTTCGGTCTAAAAAAAGACAGCCTGCCACCCAACCTGTCACTATCGCTGGGTTCGGCCACGCTGATTCCCATGGACCTGACCACAGCCTGGGCGGTGTTTGCCAATGGCGGCTATAAAATAGAGCCCTACATCATCGAGCGCATCCACGACCGTGACGAGCAGCTGATTTACCAGGCCAGTCCGGCGGTTACGCCACATCTGGCCGGACAGCTGGAAGCCGCAGAAGGCAGCCAGCCGCCAACCCTGGCCGAGCCGGTCATTGACAGCCGTACCGCCTACCTGATGACCGACATGCTCAAGGATGTGATCAAGCATGGCACCGCCCGCCGTGCCCTGTCCCTGAACCGTACCGACCTGGCCGGCAAAACCGGCACCACCAACGATTCGTTCGACAGCTGGTTCATCGGTTACAACTACAGCCTGGTCACCTCGGTCTGGGCCGGTTTTGACCAGCCCGACAGCCTGGGACGCCGCGAATACGGCGGCACCATCGCCCTGCCGATCTGGATTGACTACATGGGCGAAGCACTGAAAGGCACGCCGGCCAGCAACCAGCCGGAGCCAGCCGGCCTGAGCCGGCTGCGCATCGACCGCGAAAGCGGAATGGTTGCCTCGCCCGGCAGCAGCGACACCTATTTCGAAGTCTTCAAACGCGAAGACACCCCGCCACGCCGGGACGAGTTTAGCCCGGTCTTCGAGTACGAGGCCCCGCCCGGCAACCCGCGCAGCCAGCCACAGGACAACCTGTTCGACCTGTTCTAGGCACCGCCCACAAAAAAACCCGCAATGCATGCGGGCTTTTTTGTGTTTCCAGAATCAAACCTGCTTGAACACATCCTCGACGGTTTCCAGCGGGTAATTGGCCGGATACGGCAGGGTGGCGACACCGCTTTCAATGGCGGCACGGGCCACGGCATCCGACACCAGGGTGATCAGGCGCGCATCAATCGGCTTGGGCAGAATGTAGTTGCGGCCAAACTCCAGTTTCTCCAGGCCATAGGCCGCGCAGACTTCCGGCGGGCATGGTTGTTTGGCCAGGTCACGAATGGCATGCACGGCGGCAATTTTCATTTCTTCGTTGATGCGGGTCGCCCGCACATCCAGTGCGCCACGGAAAATGAACGGGAAGCACAGCACGTTGTTGACCTGGTTCGGATAGTCCGAACGGCCGGTCGCCATGATTACATCAGAACGGGTAGCGTGCGCCAGCTCGGGGCGAATTTCGGGATCAGGGTTGGAGGAAGCAAACACGATGGGTTTTTCCGCCATGCGCTTGAGGTTGTCGGCGCTTAGCAGGTTGGGGCCGGACAGGCCCACAAACACATCCGCACCCTCCATGGCCTGCTCCAGCGTGTGACGGTCGGTTTCGTGGGCAAACGCCGCCTTGTACTGGTTAAGATCATCGCGACCACTGTGGATAACACCCTTGCGGTCTACCATGTAGATATTTTCCAGCTTCGCGCCCAGGCTAATCAGCAACTTCATGCAGGCGGTAGCCGCCGCACCGGCACCCAGGCAGACGATGCGCGCTTCTTCCAGGTTTTTACCGGCAATATCCAGCGCGTTGAGCATGCCGGCGGCGGTTACAATAGCGGTACCGTGCTGGTCATCATGGAATACCGGAATATCACACTGCTCAACCAGCGCCCGCTCGATCTCGAAGCATTCGGGTGCCTTGATGTCTTCCAGGTTGATGCCGCCAAAGGTGATGGAAATGCGGCGAACCGTATCAATAAATGCCTGCGGGCTTTCGGAAGCGACCTCGATGTCAAACACGTCCACACCGGCAAAGCGCTTGAACAGTACCGCCTTGCCTTCCATGACCGGCTTGGAGGCCAGCGGGCCGGTATCACCCAGCCCCAGCACTGCAGTCCCGTCAGAAATGACCGCTACCAGGTTGCCCTTGTTGGTGTACTTGTAGGCCAGATCTGGCTCACGGGCAATTTCACGCACCGGCTCGGCCACACCCGGGCTATAGGCCAGCGCCAGATCGCGGGCACTGGAGGTTGGCTTGGTCAGTTCAACACTGATTTTGCCGGGCCGGGGCGACAAGTGGTATTCAAGGGCTGCAGCTTTAAGGTCTGACATGATTGTTTTCCGCTAAAGATGGAATGAGGGAAATGGCTGCTGTGGTGACAGTCCTTCCTTATATTTTTTAGGGTACTGAGCATACGCAAGTAGCAAGTTTTCGACAAGTGCAACCCTTTGTCGCGGAAGGACCACAGACACAAAAAAAGCGCCAACATGGCGCTTTTTTGTGCAGTTCCAGCTTACTTGCTGGCAAAACCACCGAAACGCTGCTTGAAGCGGTCGATGCGGCCGCCCACGTCCAGCACCTTCTGCTTGCCGGTGTAGAACGGGTGGCACTCGGAGCAAACATCAATGCTGATGTCTTTCGCCAGGGTAGAACGGGTCTTGATGACATTGCCACAGCTGCAGGTAGCATTGATGTCAGCGTAATTTGGGTGAATATCAGCTTTCATGACGTATCCTCAGGTATGAAATCGTGCCGCCATCCAACCCTTTGTTGAATACCGCACGCGACAAGGGCGCAAATGATACCAGAGCAGCACACACATGCAAGGAAATAATCCGCTTTTGTGGTTAAATGGGCGAGTCTGTGCCGGCCTGTTTCCGGCAGTTCATCGCTTCAGGAGAGTACCGTGACCAATACCGCCCAACGCCTGTTTCCCGCTACCCGTCTACGCCGCAACCGCCGCGACGATTTTTCCCGCCGCCTGGTGCGCGAAAACCGCCTGAGCGTAGACGACCTGATCCTGCCGGTATTTGTGCTGGACGGTGAAAACCAGCGCGAGGCAGTGCCCTCCATGCCCGGTGTGGAGCGCCTGTCGATTGATCTATTGCTCAAGGAAGCCGAACGCTGGGTGGCACTGGGCATTCCGGCGCTGGCCCTGTTTCCGGTCACCCCGCCGGAGCACAAGTCACTGGATGCGGCAGCCGCCTGGGACCCCAACGGCATTGCCCAGCGTGCTGTGCGTGCCCTGCGCACCAAGTTTCCCGAACTGGGCGTCATCACTGACGTGGCGCTGGACCCCTTCACCACCCACGGTCAGGACGGCATCATCGACGACAGCGGCTATGTGATGAATGATGTTACCGTCGATGCACTGGTACGCCAGGCGCTGTCGCATGCCGAGGCCGGCGCCCAGGTGGTGGCACCGTCCGACATGATGGACGGCCGCATTCAGGCCATCCGTGAAGCACTGGAAAACGCCGGCCACACCAACGTGCGCATCATGGCCTATTCCGCCAAATACGCCAGCGCCTACTACGGCCCCTTCCGTGACGCAGTCGGCTCCGCCGGTAACCTGGGCAAGGGCAACAAGTTTACCTACCAGATGGACCCGGCCAACGGCAACGAAGCCCTGCACGAAGTGGCCGCCGACCTGGCCG
>CAZVDA010000183.1:0-4914 GCA_964625365.1 uncultured Thiopseudomonas sp.
TCAGCAACGGCGCATCCTTGAGCAGCGCACGGGCAATCGCCAGCCGCTGGCGCTGGCCGCCGGACAGCAGCACGCCGTTTTCGCCCACCAATGTCTGGTAGCTGTCGGGCATGCGCTCGATAAACTCGGCAGCAAATGCAGCTTCGGCTGCGGCCCGCACCTCTGCTTCGGTCTTGCTGGCCAGATCGCCATAGGCAATGTTGTTGAACACCGTATCGTTAAACAGCGACACCTGCTGGTTGACCAGACCGATTTGCTGACGCAAATGGCGCAGCGGCAACTGGCGGATTTCTACCCCGTCAATCAGGATCTCGCCGCTGCTGTGGTCATAAAAACGCGGAATCAGGTTGGCCAGCGTAGACTTGCCACTGCCGGAGCGTCCCACCAGCGCCACCATCTGCCCCGGCTCGGCTACAAAGTTGATGTCGTGCAGCACCTGCTTGTCGGTATGCGGGTACACAAAACTCAGGTTGCGTACTTCCAGACGACCTTCTACCTGCTGCAGCTGCTGCGTGCCGCCATCCACCTCCTGCGGCTCGTCCAGTTGCTCGAAAATACTTTCCGCACCGGCCACGCCACGCTGGATGGTGGAGCTGACTTCAGACAACTGGCGAATCGGCTTGGGCAACAGGCCGGCCAGCGTGATATAGGCCACCAGATCGCCGGGTGAGGCGTCGCCACGCAGCCACAGCACCAGAAACAGCAGCACCGACATGGCCGAATAAATCACCAGCTGCAGCGACGGCGTATACACCGAAGTGGTCTTGACCATCTTCAGCTGGCGCTCGGTATTTTGCACGCTGGCGTCCAGAAAGCGCTGCTGTTCGTAAGCCTCGCCACCAAAGCTGCGCACCACCCGCTGGCCATGAATGGTTTCAGACGCCACATGGGTCACATCGCCCATGGCCACCTGGATTTTCTTGCTCTGCTTGCGGAATTTTTTGCTGGCGCTACTGACCATCAGCGCAATCACCGGCAGGATGGCCACCATCACCAGCGTCAGTTTCCAGTTCATCCACAGCAGCATGCCAAACAGGAACACCACCGTCATGCCTTCACGCACCACCACCTTGATCGCCTCGGTAGCAGCCCCGGTCACCATGGTCACGTTGTAGGTAATGCGGGAAATCAGGTGGCCGGAGTTGTGATGATCAAAGTAGCTATTGGGCAATGTCAGCAGGTTATTGAACAACTGCACGCGCAAATCGTGCACCAGGCCCAGCGAGGTTTTGGCCAGAAAGAAGTTGCCAAGAAAGGAGCCCACGCCCTGCCAGAAGGCAATCAGTACAATCAGCAGCGGCACTGCCTGCACCAGCCGCAAATCCGCCAGCCAGGCCACATCGGGAAACAGCACGGCATCCGGATTGGTCAGACCATCGACAAAATACTTGAGGATGTAACCCAGCATGGGCTGGGTAGAGGCAAAAATCAGATAGCCAAGAATACTCAGGCTGAAATAGCCGATGTAGGGCCGTACGTAACGCAACAGGCGAAAGTAGATTTTGACGCCGGACATAGCCGGTTGTGCTGCTTCTTTATCAGTATCAGTCATGCTGACTCGCTATAAATACTCGATTTCAGGGGCAAGCGCCCCGCACACAAGCCGGACCCGGCCGGCAGCACCCTGCCCGATCCGCTAGGCCCGCTCATTATCCCCAAACAGTACATCCTTGACAAAAGGGATGGTCAGCTTGCGCTGCGCCTGCAGCGAAGCCTGGTCCAGCTGCTCCAGCGCGGCAAACAGGGCGTCCATGCTGCGCGGCAGGCGTCCCAGCAAAAACCGCCCCACCTCATCGGACAGAAACAGCCCGCGCCTTGAAGCCCGCAACTGCAGTGCACGCAACTTGTCGTCATCACCGGCTTCCTGCAGGTGAAACACCAGCGCCAGACTAAACCTGGACTGCAAATCCGGCAGGCCGATCGCCAGCTCGCGTGGCGAACAGTGCGCACTCACCAGCAGCCGCTTGCCGGCGTCGCGCAAACGGTTAAAGGCATGAAACAGGGCCACGTCCCAGTCCTGGCGCCCGGCAACCGACTCCATGTCATCCAGGGCTACCAGATCACAGTGCTCAATGCCTTCCAGCACCTCGGGGCCGAACGACGCGCACTCGGCCAGCGGCAGATACAGCACGCGCTGGCCCAGCTCTTCGGCACGCAGGCAGGCCGCCTGCAGCAAATGGCTGCGCCCGCACCCGGGGCTGCCCCACAGCCAGATAAAACTTTCAACCCAGCCATCCTGCGACTGGCAGGCCAGCTCGACATAGCCCTGTGCCGCCGCATTGGCACCCGGATAATAATTGGCAAAGGTGGCATCATCGCGCACGCGAATACCCAGCGGCAGCTGCACCGGTTTGGCTAATTCAGTCATCACTGGCCTGCCGGTAAAGGTCCGACGCCTGATAGCGCTGATACCAGTAACGCAGCCACACCATCAGCACCGCTGCCACCGGCAAGGCCAGCAGCACGCCGGTAAAACCAAACAGCTGGCCACCGGCCAGCACTGCAAACATAACGGCCACCGGATGCAGACCAATACGGTCGCCCACCAGCATCGGCGTCAATGCAACCGATTCCAGTACCTGGCCAAGCATAAATACGGTGACAATGCCGCCCAGCATCAGCCAGTCTGCTCCAAACTGGAAGAAACCGGCGACCAGCGCAGCACCTATACCGACCACAAAACCCATATAGGGCACGATACTGGCCAGACCGGCAATCAGGCCCACCAGCAGGCCAAGACGCAGCCCCAGTACCATCAGGCCCAGCGCATACACCACCGCCAGCGCCAGCATGACCAGCAACTGGCCACGCATGAAGGCACCCAGCACTTCATGGCACTCGCCCACCAGACGGGCCACCAGCGGCTCATGGCGGCGCGGCAGCAATACGCGGGCTTTTTCAACAATCAGCCGCCAGTCGCGCAGCAGGTAGAAGGTCACCACCGGCACCAGAAACAGGTTGGCCAGCCAGCCAAACAGCGCCATGCTGGAACTGCCCAGCACGCCCAGCAACAGGCTGGCAATATCCGGTGCCTTGTCCAGTTGCGTGGCAAAGGTCTGTTTCAGCCGCGCCACATCCCACACATCTTCCTCAAGGCCCAGCGTCTGCTGCAGCCAGGGCAGCGCCACCTGCTGCAGCCAGTCCAGCAATTTGGGCGTCAGCGCATACAGCTCGGCCAGCTGGCGGCCCAGCATCGGCACCAGAATCAGCAGTACCAGCAACACCAGTGCGGCCAGCATCACAAAAACCACCGCAACTGCCAGACTGCGCGAGTGCAACCGCCAGCGCTGCAGCCATTCCACCACCGGGTTGCCCATATAGGCCAGCAGGGCGCTAAGCAAAAAAGGCGTCAGCACCGGCAACAGCGCATACGCCAGCACCAGCCCCGCCCCTGTCACCAGCCAGGGCCAGAACCTGCTAAAAAATTGATCTGGCTGCATGGGCATCAACGTACAAATACCAGCTCGACGCCAGCCTGTTCCGGCTCGTCGTCAAACTGCGGCTGCTCGCGGAACTGGTACAGACCCAGCTGGCTGCGCAGCTGTTCGGGCAGCGCGGTCACATCCCAGACACCCGTTTCGCCCTGCAAATACACCAGCTCTGCGCCAAACACCTGCAGGGCCTTTTCCGCAGCCAGCATGCCGTCGATATCCAGCCCCTGCAGACGTACCCGCAGCTTGCTGCCCTGCCCCGGCAGTACGGCATAATCCTCTGCCAGCGCAGCAGCCAGCTGCAGGAACATTCCGTCCGCAGCCTCTACCAGGCTGTCACCGGCCAGCGTGCCGGTTTGTGTTTTTTCAGTGCCCAGTAACTGCCAGCTACCACTAATTGCACCCTCCTGCTCATGGCTTTCCACCACCAGCAGAACATCGGCCGCATAGCCCTGCAGCATCGTCTGCACCTGGTCGGCATCCCCCCAGCCCTTGTCTGCCTGCATCAGCTCGTTCAGGTCGGCCAGCGGAAAACGCGCCGGCAGGCCACGGTTCAACGCGGCCTGCTGCAGGTTGAGCGAACGGTTGTTACCCTCGCCCAGCAAATTCTTCCCGTGCAGGCCTTCCTGCACCCACCACATCAGCACCACCGGCCGGTCACTGCCCCACACCGGCAGGCCCGCCTCGCGCAGCGCCTGCAGCACACTGGCGGCATCAAAACTCACCTGCAGCTCGTCTTCCTGAAAGGCATAGCCCAGCGCGAGGTTCTGCGGTGCCTGTGCCACAGCGGCCAGGCCGGCTGCCTGGGCATCCCCGGCCCGCCCTGTCATGCGCTGCACCAGCGTGGCAAAAGCACGGCCAAATGCCTCGTTGCGGCCTTCCTCGGTATCGGCAGCCAGTGGCTCGCGTACCTGGTATAAGCCTGCCACCGGTGCAGCCAACGCGCCCTGTGCCAGCAACAACAACAGGCCGCCCAATACTGTCGTCCTAAAGGTTCTCATCATTACTCCCCTGCTTTCTCGCCGGTGCAATCATAAACGGGGCCATAGTGTATAAGATCCGGCGTTGAAAAACCGCCCGCACACCAACAGCAATCCAAAAAAAACGGCCCTGTCCGTCAGGACAGGGCCGTCTTCATACAGCATGCAGATTTATTCAACCGTGAGGCGGTCGCGGATGCGCTCCAGGGTTGCCTGGCCAATTCCCTTTACCTCCAGCAGCTCGTCCACCGACACGAACGTCCCCTGCTGCGTGCGATAATCCACAATCGCCTGCGCCTTGGCCGGCCCTATGCCCTTAAGCTCCCTGACCAGCGTGTCTACATCGGCTTCATTGATATTGACCCTGGCCGTCATCGCCACCACCGCCGCAGCAGGCGCGGCGGTTTCGGCCTGGGCAACGGGCAGCGCCGGCACACAGGCCAGGGCGGCAAACAGCAGGGGGATCAGTTTGTTGCGCATGATAATGCTCTCCTTGTCAGACA
>CAZVDA010000184.1:0-4913 GCA_964625365.1 uncultured Thiopseudomonas sp.
AGAGACCGAGGTAGTAGTTGAACCCGGTCATCGCTCTGCCCTTGCCCTTGATCGCGGCATCCCAAGCATCCCGGGTCGCCTGATCCTCGGCCTGATAGGCCGCCACGGCCAGAGTGAAATAACCCCTGATCGTCTGCTGGGCGGCCGTATTCGGGTTGAAGGGGATCACGTACTTTCTGGCGTAGTTGATCCCTTTCCAGATCGAATAGATGATCGCCTTCCCCAGCTGTCCCCGGGCATCCAGGGAGAACATCGGTCCGTGCAGCTTAGTCATCGTTCGCCTCCTGTTGGTTAACGGTTGGTTGTTCCGGGGCGTCCGGACCGTCCGGCCGCCTGTTTTCCTTGTTTTTGTCGAGCAGAGCCATAACCACCTTGATTACGGCTTCGAATACCAGGGTAATCAGCCACTGGTACTCCTCAATCCCTCCGCACTGTTTTTTCTCGCACTGCATATCCATTCCCTTTGCTGATAACAACTTGCGTTCTCACCAATAGCCTTATTCAAGGGTATAATCCCCCGCAAGCTTTGCCCCTGCTGCAATTTTTAGCTTGACTTTTGAAGGTTATTTGCTAAAATTTCCGCCGGGCTGGCCGATAACCCCTCTATCCAAGGCCCTCCTTCAAACACAAACCGGGAGAAATGCTATGCCCAAGCACCGGGGAATGACCCTCGAAATATTCGTCAAGGCCGTTGATTCTACCGTGATGACGGAATACTTCGCCAGGCGCCACCCCGACGCCCGGATGCCCCAGCATTGCACGGTGATGAAGCAGGAGCACATCGATGAGTTCCTCTCCTACCCTGAAAACGCCCAGGCCGCCGGCGTTCTCGATGAGGACTTCAAGCGGATCAACGACATCTGCAAGAAGGGGAAGAATCACGTGGTCCGGGCCTACAAGCACTTCTCGATCCCCCGGACCGACACGTCGCCGGAAACCCTGGCGATGAACCTCTATATCAACCACCCTGAAGCCTTCGACTATGCTTTCGCCTGGTACTGCTACTACAACACCCCCTCCAAGCTCAGCCACCATAGGATGCCGGGCAGAATCAGCCTCGCGGCGGACCGGATGGATAATTTTCGCAAGGAGATTCGCGACTGGTTTAGCGAACTCGCCAAGGGCAAGGAATGCATCGTCACCCCTTACAAGGAGAACGGCTTAACCGTTATCCTGATCAAGCACGGCAGCTACATCCGCACCGTCCCCTACTGGGAAGAGGCTGATAAGGTGGGCTTCCATTCCTTCCGCCCGGCCAGCGAGGATATTCTTCTCTACAAAAAGTCCAACCGGGTCCTCTCCATCAAGGCCACCCTGTCCAAGGGCCGCGTACAGTACATAAAATCGTTTGCCAAATGCCTGATGGGGGATGAATCGCTCGCTACCCGCCCGGATCGGGACTCTGTTTTTACCCTCAAGCCCCTTCAGAAAGGCTCCTTCAACTGGAACGGGAACAAGGACATCAAGCGGATAATCCTCACCAAGGCCAAGTTCCAGCTCCCGGGGGCGACCGAGCCGGTGGTCTCCATCAGCTCGGACAACGTGAGAAAGACCTTGGAGGAGGAGGATTTCGGTTTCGGCCTCGATGCCGGCGAGCTGACTTACGCCCGCTTCCGGTTCTTCCTGGAGATTGACGGCAAGACCAAGAAAGTTACTTTTGAGATCATCCCCCCGGACTCCAGCAACCATTCCCAGAAGAAGTATGCCGAGATCATCGGCGCCTATCTCGGGGAACAGGGGGTCCAGCTGATTTGATCGCCTGGATGCTGAAAGAACTGGAGAAGAGCCCCACCAGCTTCTTCCGGGAGGCGAAACTCCGGGAGAATTCGCCGGGCCAGCTCAAGAAGCTCACAAAGCTCCGGTTTCTTCAATACGACCGCCCGGACCCCGACAACGAGACCTACCCCTGCACCTTGCCCTGTACCCGGACCTGCCCGATGGAAGTGGTGGAGATGGAAGGCCGGCGCTGGGCCATCTGCCCCAAAGACTCCGAGATCGACCCCATCCCCCTCCCTGAAGCCAGAACCGACCGCTACATCCTCTCCCTCAAGACACTCATCAGCGCCATCAGGGAAGAAAACGGCCTGGCCGGCGAGAGCTACGCCATCACCCCCCGCCTCCACTTCCTCGGCGCCCGGGTGATTGACGAGACCAACACCGCCTTCGTCCTCGCCCTCTTCGCCAATATGCGCAACGCCGCCGCCCCCGTCTTAAGCCTCGCCGCCCTCCTCCCGTCCCAATACGCCCGGACGGTCGTCGTCACCCCCTCCCTCGACCTCTCCCGGGAGCCGATCTACTCCAAACTCCGCGCCGCCTCCATCCACCCCGTCACCCTCCCCGCCGCCTTCGGCCAAAAGAACTTCAAGTTCTCCTATCTCGCCGCCCTGAAGAAACGCCCCCCCTCCGGCCTCCCCGCCCCGCCCCCCGCCCTCACCCCCGCCCAGCACGCCGACAAGGATAGATACGCCTATAAGTGCCTGGACAGGCTGCACATCCCGGGAACATACCCCCGCAAAAGAAGCAACCACGTCATTTTGAATGACCGCCGGATTGACGTCCCCGACTCTTCCTTCTCATTGCTTATGCGTTTCGTGGTTGAGCTGAAAAAAGGGGAGGGGGGGTGGGTCAATAGCGCCGACCTGATGGCCGAGGGATACATAAGCGACACTATGCAGCACCAGCCTTACAGCAACCTTCGCGCCAGGCTGGAAGGCGGCCTGCAAGAAAGAGACGCCGAAAAGTTCATCGAATCCGACGGCTCCAAGCACTACCGCCTCTCCACCCTCCCCGATTTCGTCACCCTAAATCTTGATAAGCTCCACAAACATCCTAATCCCCAAGTGGGCAAACTCCTTAAATCGACTTAAATACACCCCAAACAAAGGAGGCAGAGAATGTCCTTTAGAGTAACTGCAGTACTTGATGGTGACACATTTAGTGTTTCGCCTAATTGGAAATGGAACAACGAAACTGGCAATACGGTTAGGCCAGCTGGTTATAATACGCCCGAAGAGGATGAGCCAGGTCATCAAGAAGCAACAGAGAAATTGGAGGGCTTGATAATGGGCAAAGATGTAGAACTGAAAAATGCGATTAAGATAACCTACGGACGATTATTGTGTGAGGTTTACGTTAATGGAAATAATTTGGCTGAATATTTTCCAGAGTATCAGTAATTGTGAATTAGACTATCGGGGTTCTCTATTATGCTGCTCCTTCTTCCATAAATTGTATCGTTAATCAGTGGGGTGAATCCCACGACTCTGGATCACATAAATTTGACTATAAGGACTGATATGGATCCACATATTGAATGGCCTCATTCTCAAGGCAGACACACATTATCCCCGTTCAGCTCTGCTGAAGATCCACGCCCTTTAAGGATCACGTTCCACGATTCGAGTTTCGCAAGCGCCCCTCCGGATGAAGTCAATGCCTTAGCTCTGCTCCATAAGCTATCTTCTCTTCCCGATGTTGATGCGCTTGAAACCGAGCCGGGTGATCTTCCTCGCTTGGAACTCAAATTCTCTGAGGCGACTCAGCAAACAATCCCGATTAATATCACGGCCCCTGGGTGCATACGATACCAACAATACAATTTTCCGAATCTTGGCGCCAAAAAGCCGCGGATCTTGTAGGAGAAACCAATCTTTCTTCTTCCAATGCACAACTCGCTTTTCAGGATCTTATGATTGCCACCGCCCACCGAGTTCTTGGGCGTGATGTATTTGTTACATTAGCACCCTATTTGCTCAAGTCTCGCAATAAGAAAGTGTTGCGTCCTGTTAATGCCAAGACACCTAAAGAAGCAGCAAAGATTGTTGGCCTTTTCCTTAGGACCCGCAATAACTACACCTGCGGTCACACCACTATTAATCGAGGATTGTTTTACTGGGCACTTGCTCGTTATCGTTTGCCCAGTATGTGGAAATATTTCAGCGCATGTATTGCATCAGGAAAATATAGAAGTGACGATATCGCATATCTTGGGCAGAGCATCCTTACCCGAGGAGTTCGTGTCTTGGAGGCTAAAGATGCAATTGGCGGACAGTTCTATTTGCCCCAGAACAACGATACACGCGATATAATGATGTATCACTTTGACTATTTAACCGTGCTTTTATCTGGTATTTTTGATGCCCAAGCCAGGGTTGCATCAAGGGCGTATGGAATTACGAAGCCAAAAGAAAGGAATGTGAGCTTTCGGAATCAAGAATTTCAAGAAAAGCTTGAGGAAGCTGGGGCCGGTCAACTTAGTAGCCTTTGCATTGGTCAGTCATTTATCGACCTGATGATATTGCTCTATGAGCTTCGGAATACAATCCATGGCGCCGGCCTACCGACTTTCTCCGAATTAGGTTCTCGGCCTTATGAAGAGTCATTTGTAAAGGTTCTGCCGGCACATAGAGATGCAGTTTTGGAGGCTGCTAAGTGCCTAGGTGGTTTAGATAACTGGGGACTAAGACAAACACAGTGGGGTCCTCCCTATCGAACAATGGATCTTGAATTTGAGCCATATACCTACGCGCTTACCTTGGTTGACAACTGTTTTTCAATGATAGATAAGATCGCCTCTTTGACGGATGTAATGCGCTTGGCTAAAGAACTTGATCCGGCTTCTTTGAATACGAACCCTCCAACGGATAACCAAATTTTCAGTCAAGAAATCGGCGAACGACTCTTGTTACTTGGATGAAATGATGCCCTGTTTGTTGTTGATTATTTAGAAAATGATTTCTCTAGGGAAATCCTAAGAAATGATCCTTAAACAGGGCAAATCTCCCGGTGTCCGTCCCTAACCGTCTGGAACCCGATCTTGATGGAATCCCAGATCAAACACGCTCTGGGACACCCGTCATCCCCGTTGGCTCCTCCGGGGAGAAACATTTCCCCGGAGGAGTTTTCTTTTTACC